>CAZZPH010000027.1:3576-17150 GCA_964655725.1 uncultured Hyphomicrobium sp. | reverse complement strand
GTACGACTCATCGCGATCCGGGCGTCCCCGAACTTCCGCCTGGCCGTGTAGCGCGAAATCTCCATAGCGCCATGCCGGATCGCGGTTTTCACACCTCACTGCGTCAAGAAGCTTGGCATCGCTTGACGGTCATGCCGGGTTCATCCGAAAACGATCTTCATGCTCATCCAATAACGAGTGGCCCGGGGGCGACGTCTTGAAATTCCTTCACACTGCCGACCTGCACCTTGGCCGGCAGTTCTTCGGAAAAAGCCTCACCGACGATCATGCCGCAGCGCTGGCGCAGGTTCTCAAGGCCGTCGAAAAGCACCGGCCCGACGCCCTTATCATCGCCGGCGACATCTTCGACCGTGCCGTTCCACCAGAGACGGCCGTCGGCCAGTTCAACGACTTTCTGAAAAACCTCGGCGAGACCGGCCGGACGGCCATCATCCTGATCGCGGGGAACCACGATTCAGGCGAGCGGATCGAAGCGATGTCGATGCTCGCCGACACCGGGCGCACACTCGTGCGCGGCGTGTTGAAGACGGTGGAACCGGCACTCGTACTCCGCGACGGCGCTGGCCCGGTCGCCATATCCGCCCTGCCATTTGCTTATGAGTTCGCAGCACGCGCGTGCTTCGGTGCCCCACAGATCAAAGCCCCCGCCGACGTCGTGGCAGCCCAGATCGCTGCCGCCAAGGCACATTTACCGGCTGGCGCGCGATGGGTCGTGGCTGCGCATGCCTTCGTCGAGGGTGCGGCGGAAACGAAAAGTGAGCGGCCGTTGACACGCGCCGTCGGTGGCATCGAGACGGTTCCCTCGCATGTCTTCGATGGGGCTCACTACGTCGCGCTCGGCCACCTGCACCGGCCGCAGACGGCCGGGCAGCCGCACATTCGCTACGCCGGATCGCCCCTTGCGTTCGGCTTCGATGAGGAGGGTCAGGAGAAGTCCATGACGCTCGTCGATCTGCAGCCCGATGGTACGGTAGAGACAGAGATCATTCCCTTCCACCCACTCCGCCAGGTCCGCACGCTCGTGGGGACACTCGACGACCTGCTGGGCGCAAACGTGGCACCCTCGGATGACTTCATCCAGATCGTGCTGACGGACTCCCACCGTCGCATCGATCCGATGAAGCGGTTATGGGAGCGGTTCCCCAACGCCTGCAGCCTCTCCTATGCGCGGCTTGAGACCAAGGCGGCGGCAAGCACGGCGATGGCGGAACCCGACATGCTCCAACACCCCGCCGAGTTGGTCGCCGCGTTCATTGAAATTGCCCGTGGGAGATCAGCGAGCGCTGACGAGCAACGCCTCATCGCGGAAGAGCTCGCCCGCATCACTACGCCATGCGAGGACACCGCTTGAAGCCGATTATTCTCAAGATGCAGGCGTTCGGGCCTTACGCTGACCGCGCGCAGGTCGACTTCCGGCGCGCGATCGCCAGCGGCCTTTTCGGGATCTATGGTGCCACGGGGGCCGGCAAATCCTCAATCTTCAACGCGATGACATTCGCGCTGTTCGGTGAGGCCGCCAAAGACGAGCAACCGGCCCAAACGCTGCGCTCAGACCACGCGGAACCCAACCTCCTGACCCAAGTCGAGTTGGTCTTCGAGGTCGCCGGGCGCCGCTACCGGGTCGTGCGCAGGCCGGAACAGGTGCGCCCGGCCAAGCGGGGCGGCGGCGAAACGGACGAAAAGCACACCGCGTGGCTGTTCGATGTGACAGACCTCGATCCCGATGCAATCGGCGACGCCAACCCTGGCCGTCTGATCGCAGAGAAGAAAGTCAGCCACGTCAACGCGGCCATCATCGGCATTCTGGGCTACGAGGCCGCACAATTCCGTCAGATCGTCCTGCTGCCCCAAGGGCGCTTTGAGACGTTCCTCAATGCCAAAACCGACACGCGGGTCGATATCCTGCGGGACCTGTTCGACGTCTCCATTTATCAGGAGCTGACGGAGCGGTTGAGGACCCGCGCTAAGGAGGCGCGCGATGACATCAGCCGCCGGCGCGAGGTGAACGCGGGGCGGCTTGCGAGTGAGACCTTCGAAACCCTCGATCAGCTTCTTGACGGCATCGCGACATCACAACACACATGCGAGGATCTCGCCAAGGCTAAAGCCGACGCCCAAGCCGCCCTGCAACAGGCCGATGCCGCCTATCAACACGCCGCACAGACCGATCAGCGCTTCGCTGAACACGCGGAGGCAGAACGGCACCTCCAGTCCGTGGACGCACATCGCGAGGCCCATGACGCCGACCGGACCCGATTAAAATTTGCGCGGGCGGCGGCTGCTCTCGCGCCGAAGGCCGATGCGGCGGCCAGATCGGAACGATATATAAAATCCGCACAGAAAGCCTGTGACGAGGCCGCCGATCGGTTTCAGCAGGCCGCCGCGGAGGCCGAGAACTCGGCCAACCGGTTACAGGCACTCGACGCACAGGCCGACACAATCGAAGCGCAGAGAGAGCGCCGCCGTCAGCTCGAAGGCTTCTCCGCCCTTCTCGCCAGAACTGAGGCTATGCGACACGTCCATCGCGATATCGAGCACGCCGCAGCACAGAGCCAGCGGGCATTCTCCGCGGCCGAAGAGCATCATGCAGCATGCCTCGCACGCCATGCGCAGCGTCTTGCCGAGCGGGAGGATGCGCGTCAAGCACAGGTCCAGCGTGGTGACCTGAAGCTGGAAGCTCAGGCGATCGGCTCCCGGCTCAAAGCCGCCCAGGACTTCGAGAACGCGCAAGGAGCCCTCGCGCGCAGCCGCGAACACCACGCACGGGCCTTCGGCGAACACGAAAAGGCCATGCGGGCTCATGACGCCCGGCGCACCGAGTTCGCCTCGATCGAAGCCGCGCTTCTCGACAGTCATGCGCTGCATCTTGCCGCCCATCTCGAACCAGGAACGCCCTGCCCGGTCTGCGGCTCACCCGATCATCCCGCACCAGCATCCGGCACAGCGACCGACGCCGGCCTCACAAGTCGCTACCGTCAGGCTAAAGAGGCGCTCGAAGGCGCTCAGGCTGCGGCTGAAAAGGCTGCGACCGCGCTCACCGAAGCCGAAACCGTCGTGCGGCAACGCGAGGAGGCTCTATCCGGCCTCACGCTGCCCGACGGCCCGGCTGCAGACATCGAGGTCCTCGCCCAAACTCTCCGCGGCAAGCTGCACGCCCTCGGCCCACAACGCGACATCGGCGAATTGGACATGCAGGTGGCGCAGGCGGCGGAGGACCTCACCGCTGCCCAGGCCGCACTCGAAGCAGCGCGGAACGATCGCGACAGCACGCGGCTTGATGCTAATCGCGCGGAGACCGAGGTCAACAGCGCCCTCGCGACCATCCCGGAAGAGCTGCGCGCCGCAGGACAACTCTCTGCCGCGATGGATTCCGTCCGCGCGCGGCTTGCCGCCCATGAGCAGGACCGCCAGGACGCCGTGCAAAAGCAGCGAAAAGCCGACACTGCCCTCGCATCGGCCAAGACCGCATGGGACTTGGCTCAGCGAGAGATCGAAACCGCAGCGGCCAATCAGACAGAGGCGTTGGCCACCTTCGAGGCCGCTCGCCTGACCGCTGGCCTGACGCAGTCAGCGTTCGAAGCGGCACGGGCCGATATCGAAAGTATCGACGCGATCGAGGACCGCATTCGCGCCTTCGGTGAGCGACTTGCGGCGGCCCAGGACCGGCTGGCGCGTGCGGAACTGGCAATAGCTGATACCGACCGCCCCGACATTGCGGCCTTGAAGGCGGCTCGCGACGAGGCCGAAGCAAGGCAGAAGCAGCTTTATGACGACGCCGCACACGCGATGGCGCGTCTTGAGCACCTCACGAAGCTCCATCGCGACCTGAAAGAGGAGTGGGACGCTCTCGACCGGCTCGAAACAGAAACAGGCCCGCTGCGTGATCTCGCTGAAACGCTGTCCGGTGAGAACGACGCCCGCATGACGTTAGAGACGTTCGCCATCGCCACGATGTTCGAGCATGTCCTCTCAGCGGCCAACCTCCGTCTCGAACCCATGACGCGCGGACGATACAGGTTGTTGCGCGGAACGGAGGGGGCCGGCCGGTCGCGCCGGGGCCTGGACATTGAGGTGGAGGACAGCTTCACCGGGCGCACACGCCCGACATCGACCCTATCGGGGGGCGAGACGTTCATCGCCGCACTGGCCCTGGCGCTCGGTCTTTCGGACGTCGTTGAGAGCACAAGCGGTCGTGTCCGCCTCGATACGATTTTCATCGACGAGGGCTTCGGTAGTTTGGATTCGGCAGATGACGCCGGCACACTCGATCAAGTGTTGCAGTCTCTCGTGGAACTGGTTGGCAACCGGCGGGCCGTGGGGCTCATCTCGCACGTTCCGCTGGTGCAGCAGACCGTCCCGAACGGCTTCTGGGTGAGCTCGTCTGCGAGCGGCAGTCACATCGAGGAACGGCTTTGATTATCTCCGCCCGTCGCCCGGCGAGGGTCCAGGACGGCGGCGCCAGGCCATCGGGCAACAGACCAAGGAATCAATTCCTGGACCGTATCGAATGCCGCCAAACAAATGCTTTTTTGGCGGCATCGTAGGGTCCGAATGAGATCAGCTCATAATCCGGGCTGTCGATGACGCCGATGGCAAGACACCCCTGCGGAGCACTGTAGGTGAACTGGCCGGCTGTGTTTGTAGGTGCCCCGGCCCCAAAGGTGAAATCAAAGCGAGCGGGTGACTTGGCTTGCTGCCCCGATGGCGGGCTCTCCGCAGCGGGGTAGCGGACGACGACCCGCAAGACCTGATCGTTTTTCGCCAATGACTGGCAGGCCGGTTCGAAGGACACGATGTTGCGACGGTGGACATAAACCCGGACAGGTGTCCATCCGGATGTTGCGTATCGCGGATCAACGTTTGACAACAGCTCTGCAAGCTGCTCGGCGGGAGCAACGCACGCTTGCTTGTCCTGTGGCGCATCGCTGGTGCTCGCCTCACGGACGCACTGAGAAAGCGCCACAATCGCCTTTTCCACCTGGCTGCGAACTGAGAGCACATAAGCCCAGTATGCAAATAGGCCAAAGAGCGCGATCCCCAGCGCCGCCTTCATCAGCAATTTCGCAGACCTTAAGTCTCGCAACGCAGGCGGAAAGGCAATCTTGCGGAATGTCGTGCCCTCTGCCGCCAGGACCGGCGCGCTGTCAGCCAGTCGCACAGCCGTTGTCCAAGACAGCAACAGAAGCCCTAGCATCGCCAGATACCAAGACTGCCAAAGGTCCCACTTGGCACTCGCGATCACCATAGCCGCCGCCATGCCAGCGAGTATGTATGGGCGCGCGATGGGCGGTCCCTGGCTAGCGGAACGCAGCATGGCAAGGCCGATCAGACCAAAAAGGACCGCTCCGACAAGGCCGAGTTCATACCAGACCTGAAGGAATAGGTTATGAGGATGCGGCAGCGGCTGCCGTTTCAGGGGCTCGGAGGCCTCCTCTAGCGCCTCACTGACCTTCGGGCGCTCGACGGACTGGCTTCCGCTTGACGCTGCACCGAGCCCCAGCACAGGGGCCTTCTGCACTTGCGTGCCGACGAACTCCCACATGACGAGACGCTGACCGAACGAGGTGCCGACATCGATATCATGGGTGCGGACGAGCGACGTCACGGCACTCGTCAGCGGTACGGCGCCGAACACCGCGATCACCCACGCCAGCATCATGATACGCAGGCTGATCTTGGGCGCGAACTTGGCAACGAGAAACACGAGAAGGGCAATACCGATGGCGATTTTTGATGTCATATCCTCGCTGAGGAGCGTCACCAGAATGACGCCCGCCAGCACAACCGCCGAGAGCCCCCAACCGGTTCGCCCTCGCCAGTTGATGGCGATGACCAATAGCATCGCCCACTGCAGAATGTTGGCGGTGGCAATGTTCCAACGCAGATTGGCGGGATGCACTTCGACGACCTGCTGCTCGGCCACGCGCCACATGCTGCTTGGCAACCGGAGCTCGGGAAACGTGTTGATCAACCAGAGAAGGAAACTCTGGTTCGTTACGACCTCATGGATGAGATAAAGGAGGCCCAAGCTGATGCCCACCAGCATCCAGCCAGCCATCAGCAAGTTTGCACGAAGTGAAGATGACACGACAACGAGGGCACCCAGCAGTACCGAGGCGAACACGGCGACAGCAATGCCCACCCGACTTAGAGAATCCACCGGCACAGGGGACCAAGCGGCACTGAGGAGCGCGAAGGCGAGAAACGCAGCGATAGCGGCAATCAACGGCTCCGCGATCAGCCGTCTCCAGTTTTCGAAACGTGGCCGCCCGGCATCAGCTGCAAGCAGAAGCGCAGAAACGGCAAAGGCGAACGCAGGTGCTGCGCGCGGCGCCGTCACCAATACAGCGCCGGTGACGGCGAGCAAAGTTGCCTGAAACCGAACTGCGAGCGGGATTCTATCCATCAAAATGCCTTATGAAATCCGAGAGACGAAAGCAATGGGTCGCAGCAACAACCGTCCTTGACCTCTTTTCGGAATCCGAGTGTATGCCCGATACTAAGGGCCAGGCATCATCAGTTTGCGATCATGGGACCTCCGCTCACGGCCACAAGAAAGCAAGCACAGAATACTACCTGGATCAGTTGCGTCTAATGACACGAGACAAGCCGATTTTGAACAATCTGGGACCGCACAACAGGTACCTCGTGCGCAGGATGACACGAGCTTGACTTGGAACCGAGCGAGGCAGATCACGGGGAGTACTCGAGGGCTCAACCTGAGATGATCTCGAATCAAATCGATCGTTTGCTCACTATTCCGAGAGTGGCATCAACTGTCCATCGCCCAACCCTTCGGATATAAGCTCTCAGCGCAATAGAGCCCATGTCATCACTTGTATCCGTGCCGACGTGTCACTTACATGAAGGCTTCCCGATGAAGCACGTCTGGATATTCAATCACTACGCGCAAGAACCGGGGCAGATCGGCCTGACACGCCACTACTATCTTGCGCGAAACCTTCCCCCGGCGGGCTGGAAGGCGTCCATCATCGCAGCCAGCATCGAACACAACTCGGGCCGCCAGCGCCTTGCGCCGGGAGAGACCACTCGTCTGGAGTTGCATGGGGGAGTTCCATTCTTGTGGCTGAGAGCACCCAGTTATAGTGGCAATGGAGTGGATCGCGTACGCAACATTCTAGCTTACACCGCACGGACCCTGTCTCGGACGAACCTTTCGCAACTCGAACCACCCCACGCGATCCTTGGTTCGAGCGTACATCCTCTGGCAGCTCTTGCTGGCTGGAACTTGTCCCGGCGCTTCAACGTGCCATTCGTTTTTGAGGTGCGGGATCTGTGGCCACAAACCTTGATCGAAATGGGAGCCTTGTCAGCGAAAGGGCTACCCGCCAGAATGCTGCGCACCCTGGAACTTTTTCTTTATCGCCGGGCGGCCTTCACCATCTCTCCGCTCCCGTTCGCGAAGGACTATATCGTACCGCTAGGAATACCTGCGGATCGGATCATCCATCTGCCTAACGGGATCGATTTGTCCGAGTTTCCTGCTTTTCCTTATGCTGGACAATCGAGTACAACGTTCCAGCTCATGTATTTTGGGGCCCACGGCGAGGCAAATGGCCTCGATACGCTGTTGCGCGCAATGCACATCGTCGAACGCCGCAAGCCGGCCACGCCGATAAGGCTTCGGATGATTGGAGGCGGACCTCTCAAGTCCGAGTTGCAGCAACTTGCTCGGGAACTCGTCCTCGCATCGGTTGTGTTCGAGGTGCCAGTCCCCAAGTACGATATTCCCAGGCTGGCGAGCCAAGCCGATGCCCTGGTCTTGTGTGTCCGCGATCTGCCCAACCTTTATCGCTACGGCATCAGCATGAACAAGTTGTCCGACTATCTTGCCGCGGGACGTCCCATCATCATCGCCTCAGGTGCGGCAAACGATCCCGTGAAGGATGCCGGTGCGGGCTTCAGCGTTCCACCTGAAAACCCGGAACGGCTGGCCGAGGCGATTCTGACAATGGCCAGCCTGCCGATCGAGCAGCGAAAGGAAATGGGGGCTGCGGGGCGTCGCCATGCCGAGGAGTGCTACGGTTACGATCGCCTTGCAGCCCGGCTTGCCGGGACGCTGGAAAGCAGTTGCGAGCAATCTCGATGAACCGTGTTGTCGAGTTGGGTATCGCGATTTGCGGAGGGGCAGTGTTGATGCCGATTGTGGTGTCCGCCGCCGTGGCGATCATGTTGACGTCACCCGGCCCAGCGCTATTCCGCCAGACACGGGTCGGCCGCAACGAGCGTTGCTTCACATGCTATAAATTTCGGACAATGCACCAGAATACGGGCGATCGTCCTTCCCACGAGGTTTCGGATAGCGCCATAACGCCCGTCGGCCGCTTTCTGAGGCGCTGGAAAATCGACGAACTGCCCCAGCTCTTAAATGTCATCCGCGGTGACATGAGCTTGATCGGGCCCCGACCCTGCCTGACCTCACAAAGGGAACTCATCGAGGCCCGGCGACACTTCGACGTCTTCCGTGTGCGGCCGGGCATCAGCGGACTGGCCCAGGTCAATGGGGTGGACATGTCCAAACCTCGGCTTCTGGCACGGATCGACGGACTTTACGTCCACAGACGAGGTGGACTTCTTGATCTTCAATTGGTCATTGCGACCGTCTTGGGCGGTGGGGTCGGCATCGATCGGGTGGGGTCTTCCGGCAGGGCCGCCTTGGCCTCCAGGGGGCCCCGGCCAGGCTGAACCGGCGATTTTGAAGAAGGGAGAGCGGACAGTCGCTGAAACTTCAGGGGGGAGGGGACGGGCCATTAGACCTGATCGCTCGTTGTGATGCCGCTGACCTCAATGCCTGCATCACCCTGATAACGTCTACAGAGTTTGCAAGCTGGACCAATTCGGGCCACAACTGAACCCAGGATTCGCCGTTCGACGGGACAACTGCAGGGCCTTGGGGCCGTCCAGTTGCAAGGGCATAGCGCAGGCTATAAAGAGCGATCGACTGCACGCGGTCCAAAGGTGCGGCCCCGCCAAACAAAAGAACAAGTGCCACCGGTGGAGCGATTTACACCATGCTCTTTGACGACAAGAAAATCGCCGTTATCGGTCTTGGCTATGTTGGTCTGCCTCTGGCTGCAGCTTTCGGATCAAAACGCCCGGTTGTCGGGTTCGATATCGACGCCGGCCGTATCGAAGAACTGCAGCGCGGCCACGACCGGACCCTGGAGCTCTCCCATGACGAGTTGAAGGGCGCCTCCCAACTCATTTTCACAGACGAGCCAGCGGAACTGCGCGATTGCCACATTTTTATTGTCACCGTCTCGACCCCAATTGATGACGCAAACCGGCCCGACCTGTCGCCCCTTGTCAACGCCTCGCGAATGATCGGGAGAATGATGCCGCAAGGCAGCCTGGTCATCTATGAATCGACCGTCTTTCCAGGAGCAACGGAGGAGGTCTGTGTGCCGGCGCTCGAAGAGACGTCGGGTAAGAAGTTCAATACCGATTTCTTTTGTGGCTATAGTCCTGAGCGCATCAATCCTGCCGATAAGATCCACAAACTCCAAAACATCGTCAAAGTGACGAGCGGCTCTACGCCGGAGATCGCCGAGGCTGTAGACAAGCTCTATCGAGCCATCATCACGGCCGGAACCCATAAGGCCAGCAGCATCAAGGTGGCCGAGGCGTCCAAGGTGATCGAGAACACACAGCGCGACCTCAATATTGCGTTGATGAACGAATTGTCCGTCGTTTTCGCGCGCATCGGGATCGACACCGCCGAGGTCCTCGATGCCGCCGCCACCAAATGGAACTTCTTGAGGTTCAACCCGGGTCTCGTCGGCGGCCATTGCATCGGCGTGGACCCCTACTATCTGACCCACAAGGCAGAGCAACTTGGCTACATTCCGCAGATCATCCTTGCAGGCCGGCGCCTGAACGACAACATTGGGCGCTACGCGGCCCGCAACACCATCAAGCTCATGCTCAAAGGCGGGGTCGATGTCCCGCGCAGCCGTATCGGTGTACTCGGCATCACGTTCAAGGAGAATTGCCCCGACATCCGCAATTCCAAGGTCATCGATCTGATACGCGAATTGGCCGATCACGGCGCCGAAATTGCGGTGGAAGACCCCCTCGCCGACCCGGCTGAGGTTTACGACGAGTATGGCATCACACTGAGCGAGCTTACTCCTGCAACACCGGTTGACGCGCTGGTCGTGGCGGTCGGTCACGATGTCTACAGACGCAAAACGCCCACAGAGCTGCACCGTCTGGTGCGTGGGGAGCGTCCCGTCCTTGCGGATATAAAGAGCCTCTACAGCCGCCATGACGCAGCAGCCGCCGGCTTCACCGTGTTTCGACTCTAGGGCCTGAGATCATGGGATTTCCAGTCGTCGAACATCGCAAAGTACGATTTGCCCTCGTGGGCTGCGGGCGCATCGCGGCCAATCACATAGCAGCTATCAAACAGTTCGCAGATCGCTGCGAACTCGTCGATATCTGCGACGTGGACAAGGACGCCCTAGGCAAGGCGACTGCCGAAACAGGTGCACGCGGACATGATGACATTGGCGAGCTCTTAGCGCACACCAATGCCGACTGCATAATTCTGACAACGCCGAGCGGATTGCACTCCTCCCAAGCCATCCTCACAGCTGCGTCGGGCCGACATGTCATGACCGAGAAGCCCATGGCGACGCGCTGGAGCGACGGCATGGCGATGGTGGACGCATGCGACAAAGCGGGCGTGCGCCTGTTCGTGGTCAAGCAGAACCGCCGCAATGCCACGCTGCAACTCTTGAAACGTGCGGTCGACCAGCGCCGTTTCGGCCGTATCTACTCTGTATCCGTCAATGTCTTCTGGAGCAGGCCGCAAAGCTACTACGACAGCGCGAAATGGCGCGGCACCTGGGAATTCGACGGTGGCGCATTCATGAATCAAGCGTCTCACTATATCGATCTCCTCGAGTGGCTGATTGGGCCCGTCGAGAGCGTCATGGCCTATACTGCCACGCTCGCGCGCAATATCGAAGTCGAAGATACCGGCGTAGCCGCCTTGAAATGGCGCAATGGTGCGCTTGGCACCTTGAATGTCACCATGTTGACGTACCCAAAGAACTACGAAGGTTCGATCACCATTCTGGGTGAAACCGGGTCCGTGCGCGTCGGCGGTGTAGCCGTCAACGATATCCTGCATTGGGAGTTCAAGGAGTCCCTCCCTGAGGATGAAGAGGTGCGACAAGCGAGCTACGCGACGACAAGCGTCTACGGGTTCGGTCACCCACTTTACTATGACAACGTCATTCGGACATTGAGAGGAGAGGCGGAGCCAGAGACCGACGGTCGCGAGGGCCTGAAGTCGCTGGAACTTCTCATCGCACTCTACCTTTCAGCGCGCGACGGGCGCCGCGTCGCGCTCCCCCTGCAGTACTGACATGACCTATACCGCACATCCAACCGCCATCATCGACCACGGGGCCCAGATCGGAGACGGCACCCGCATCTGGCACTGGGTTCACATCAGCGCTGGTGCCGTGATCGGCGAGCGCTGCTCGCTCGGCCAGAACGTGTTCGTGGCGAACCGCGTGCGCATCGGCAACAACGTCAAAATCCAGAACAACGTTTCGGTCTACGATAACGTGGTTCTGGAGGACGACGTGTTCTGCGGGCCAAGCATGGTGTTCACAAACGTCCTTAACCCGCGCTCCGCTGTTTCGCGCAAGGACGAGTACCGAGATACGATCGTGCGCCAGGGTGCAACTCTAGGCGCCAACTGCACCATTGTGTGCGGCATCGCAATCGGCACCTATGCATTCGTTGCCGCGGGAGCAACCGTCACGCGCAATGTCCCTGATTATGCCTTGGTAGCGGGTGTGCCGGCACGCCAGATCGGATGGATGAGCGCCCATGGCGAACGCCTCGATCTTCCGCTGTTGGGGACTGGCCGGGCGCAATGCCCCGCGACCGGAGAATGGTACCAGACCGATGAAGCCGGCTTGTGCACCCGCGCAGCGGCCGGGCATAAATCAGAATAGGCGGCAAGAGATCATCCGGCTGGATAACTCGACTGACGCCGGACTCACAGTGGAAGACTGAGCTCGCCCAGGTGGCTGTCAGAACGATTGACTGCACAGGCGACAATCGCGCGAGAAGTGGAGTATCGTGAGACATGGGATTTTGATTGGCTGGCGGGGCGTCTCCACTGGGAAGATGGATTCGAGAGCCTGGATAATCCTGCAGTTCCGACTTAACGCTTCAACTCATCACTCAGCTCAGAAACAACAGTCCCGTCCAAAGGCACCCTAAGAATCAATAATGGCCAAGTCACCTGCCAAGTTCTTTGCTCGAGCACGCCGGTTCGTCTTCGCGATGGCTTGGACTTTTGAGGCTGTCTGTAAAATTTCGCGGACCAAAGTCGCTGCACTAATAATTGCAGGCATCGTTGCGCGTCTTGCCATCATGAGCGCGTTTATACTTGCGATTGGCACGATCAATCTCGTGATCTCGCGTCAGCATCGCCTCGAACTCTTTGAACGCCACGGACTTTCCTGGATGCCCGAGCTGGCCTTTGTTATTGGCCTGACCGCGCTGGTGGCGGGGTTGTTCCTGCTGTCCGTCACATTGGGGCTCTGGCGGCGCCAGTCGGCCGAAACTCTGACCGATATGTTGGCGAAAAGCTTCCAGAAACAATTGTACCAGCGCTTCAGAGACGAGTCCCGTCACCTCACCAGCCGCCCAGACTATTTCACTGGGCTCTATGCTGCCTACAACCGCTCCCTCGATCGGCAACTGCCCATTGCTCTCAAAGCGTCTTCAGGACATGTGATCGATCTGACAATGAACCTTGTCACGCTCACGATCACCCTTAGCTTCTTGCTCATTGCCGATTCATTTGCACTGACAATCGTCGTCGCAACGATCTGTTTGGCCTCGCTGATCTACATATTGGCCAGCCGCCGTCACCGGATGAACGTTGCCGCGGTCCGTCAACAAAGAACCCAGACGACGCGCGAGCGGCTCATTGAATTGAGGAAGAGCCCTCTTGAGGACCGCACAGCTGAGTTCTGGGACAAGCTGGACGCCGAACACGAGCAGGAGTTCTCGTCGCACCTGGAAACCATAAGTCCTGCCAATCGCATCTATACCGGGCGAGGTTGGAGCTTAGCCCGTATTCTGTCCAGCCCGGCCATCCTGAACCCACTTTCGTCTGCGATTATATTTGCGGCACTCATTCTCTATTTCTTTCAAAGATCGCAGATTGAGACCGTCGAACTGCACTACGCAATCATCGTCTTGTTCCTAGCACGGTTCTCAATCATTTTCGGAAATGCCGTCTCGATGGAAATGAGAAAGTTCGGCGAAAGGTACGCCACCATTGTGCTTTGCCGCGACATCATCAGCGGACGATCGACCGTGCTTGAGAACCTCTCGACAAGTATCAAAGACATTCCGGAGACCGAATCCGAATCTGAGAACGAGGTCTTTTAGGTATATCGGGCGCAGAAGCTTGGACCATCAAGGGCGAGTGCCTGACGGGGACAGGCTCAAGACTGGACGCCCCCCGGACGTCACGAAGCCAATTTGCCGCAAGCCCCAACATGGGGTATTTGCCA
>CAZZPH010000027.1:0-3566 GCA_964655725.1 uncultured Hyphomicrobium sp. | reverse complement strand
AAGAGCACTTCACCGAAGCATCGGGGGGGTATTTGCCAGCGGCTGCCGGCCACTGTCGGGGGTTGGCGATGCGCCTCGTGTCGAAGCGTTTCGTCATAGAAAATTCGGGCAAGTGAGCTACGCGAGATGCACTTCATTGACCTTAAAGCGCAACAGGCAGCAATCAAGCCAGATCTCGAGCATAGAATTTCCAGCGTACTCGCGCACGGCCAGTTCATTATGGGGCCGGAGGTTGCCGAGCTCGAGACTGCACTCGCAGCCTTTGTTGGCACCCGCCATTGCATAGCTGTTGCAAGTGGAACTGAGGCTCTGCTCATCGCCTTGATGGCGCTCGACATCGGGCCGGGCGATGAGGTCATCACGACCCCGTTTACGTTTGTTGCAACCGTCGAGATGGTTTGTCTCGCCGGGGCTAAACCGATCTTCGTCGACATTGAACCAGAGACGGCCAACATCAAGGCCGAGGCAATCGAGGCCAGGATCACAGCGCGGACGAAGGCGATCATTCCGGTTAGCCTCTACGGCCAGGTCGCCGATATGGACGAAATCAACGCGATAGCTGCGAAGCACGGAACCATTGCCGTCATCGAGGATGCCGCGCAGAGCTTTGGGGCACGCTACAAAGATCGTGCGAGCTGCGGCCTTTCGACCCTCGGATGCACAAGCTTTTTCCCGTCAAAGCCACTTGGTTGTTACGGCGATGGTGGCGCCATGTTCACCAACGACGATGCACTTGCGCAGGCAGCGCGTGAACTCCGCGTCCATGGTCAGATGTCGCGATATGTTCACACGCGCATCGGTGTCGGGGGCAGAATGGATACTCTGCAGTGCGCTATCGTTCTCGCGAAATGGCCGAGATTTCCTTGGGAAGTTGAGCAGCGCCGGAAGATCGGCGCCCAGTACACCACGTCTATTCTTAACACGGTTCCAGGCGCGAGCGAAATTGCGCCCGGCGAGGCTGGACGAGAGCTCAGAAATTTGCGCACCCTGAAGCTGAAGCCGGATCGCAGTTCGGTTTATGCGCAGTACACGCTTCTGGTGCCGGATCGGGACCACATCCAAGCCCGCCTGCAAGCCCAGGGAATACCCACAGCGGTTCACTATCCGTTGCCGCTCAATGAGCAGCCGGCTTACCGGCATCTGGCCGGGGGACAGAGCACACCCGTTTCAAGTTGGATGGCGCAACATGTCATGAGCCTGCCGATGGGGCCGGATTTGCTGGAAGCCGATCAGATGCGCGTTGTCGATGCACTCGCGTCCGCACTGGACCGCTGATCCCCGCGACGCCGATTTGTGCAAATCCACTCTGCGCACCCCGTTTCGCAACCGTACCTCGCCGCCGAAATCTACGCGCCAGCAGCGGACTTCGCGCACTTCCAATAGAAGCGAAAGCAAGCCCGAAAGCTCTCTAATTTGATGATCCAGCCTTTGATTGCGCCCAGTAGCGTTGGGCCAACTCAAGATCCTCCTTGCAGTCGATGTCAATCGACCGCTCGCGCGGCATGATGTGTGCCGGCACATGATCGATCTCAAAGCATTGAGACATGAGGAAGCGTTCGGCTCTCACGACATAAACAGCGCCATTGAGTACGTAGACTGCTGGCGCGTCTTGCCGTCTCTTTGGTCTCGCCGTTTCAGAAATCAGGGGCGAAAGCCGACCCCCGCCATCGATCTGGAACATCCAGTACGGACTTTTGTCGACTTCGGTGACGCTCACGCTCGCCTGGACTTCGCTTGCAGCCGCGAGTTCGAGGCAAGCATCGATATCGGCCGCCGTGCGCAGCGGGGATGTCGGTTGCAGCAGAACAAGCAGTCCCTTTGTGAAACCAAGTGTCCTCAGTGCATGTAGGACAACTGCATCCGAGGCGGCTTCATCTGTCGCAAGTTCATCTGGTCTCAAGAACGGCACCTCGGCACCGAAACTCCGGCCCTCAGCGGCGATCTCCGCACTATCGGTCGATATGACCACACGGTCGACGTAGCGCGAGGCGTTGGCGGCCGTTACGGCCCATCCGATCAGGGACTTGTCCCCCAGCCGGGCGACATTCTTCCCGGGGAACCCCTTTGATCCACCACGGGCCGGAATCAGGGCGAGGACATCGAGTTGATCGATCACGGCGGTTCGCAATTAGGACGAAGATGTTGTGCGGCGCAGGAGCCAATCGCCCGTTGGGGTAACTTGGCTGCGAACCGCTCGTGCTCAGTCTCATTACCAGCGGGTCTTCACTGAGGCAACCAGACGCCCACTAGCCCTGGACGAGCCGACGGCCTTTAGAGTAACTGTCAGGGATGTTGCACCGCACGCTTGGCCAGCCGTCAGGTAAGGCATCGAACCTATTGAACACGAGATAAAGTTTGGCGACGCAGAAACGCTGCGACAGCAGGTAATGGGGCACGATGCAGACATTCGGACAGGCTGTCGTCAGCGAGATGGACATCACCATCCGCGAGGCCCTCATTCGCATAAGCAACGGCGCCGTCGGCGCGATTGTTCTTGTCGAACCGGACGGGCGACTCCTCGGGCTCGTTACAGATGGTGACATTCGGCGCGCGCTCTTACAGGGCATTTATATCGAGGAACCACTGCATCGCATTGTGAACCCCAAGCCGATGACAATGCGCAATACGGCCAGCCTCGATGAGAGGCGCAAAGCGCTCGCCCTGCGCCGCGTGCGTCACCTGCTCATCGTTGACGATGACAACCGCTTCATCGAACTCGTCCTCTCCGACCAAATTGCGCTTCAGACCGCCGGCCTGTCGCCCGTAGTCATTATGGCCGGCGGTGAAGGAAAGCGTCTTCGCCCGCTAACCGAAAACTGCCCAAAGCCGTTGCTGCAGCTCGGTGGCATGCCAATTCTCGAGCGTATTCTGCGTCGCTTCATCGAACTTGGTTTTCGCGAGTTCTACATCTCGGTCAATTATCTCCGCCAGCAGATCATTGATTACTTCGGAGACGGTCACCGTTTTAACGTCAGTATCTCTTACCTCATCGAAGATCGTCCCTTAGGCACAGCCGGCTCTCTTACGCTCCTGCCGCAACGCCCGGAAGTCGAGAATTGGCTCGTCACCAACGGCGATCTCATCACCGATCTCGATTATGCACTATTCCATCGCTATCACGACGACCAGCAGGCCACCGCCACCATGGCCGTGCGCAAAATCAGACATTCGCTCGGCTTCGGCATGGTCAAGGTTGACGGAACCGAGCTCATCGCTGTTGAGGAGAAGCCTACACTCTCGTTTTTCGTCAATGCTGGCATCTATCTACTCAGTCGCCGCGCCGTCGAGGCCATTCCGAAGGATGAGTTCTTCGATATGCCAGATCTGTTCAGCAAGCTGAGGAGCGAAGGCCGGTCATGTTCCATTTATGAGGTGCATGGCAGCTGGATCGACGTGGGCACACCCGAAAAGCTTCGCGAGGCTGATGACATGCTGCGTGCGCCCCTTGACTCGCCCACGTGATGCCATGTTGGCGCCACGACATTGATCGTGGTCCTCACCCCATCTCTAGTGTCTCCCTCCGGTGAGCGCCGCCTTGCTTGGTTGTCGGTGATCGCCGAGTCTCT
>CAZZPH010000026.1:0-17232 GCA_964655725.1 uncultured Hyphomicrobium sp. | reverse complement strand
TGCCGATCCGGGATAAGTCGGCCCAGAACAGCTCGACCACCGCGATGCTGCGCCCTGCACCGGAGCGGCCGCGTCTGATGTATGCCGGAAAGGTCTGGTTGGGCCGGCTGCGTCCGCGATCTGGCAGGTCGTGGACCTCACTGTGGGGCTCAAATGATGGTGCATCCGGCCGGCCAGCAAGGCGCGGGAGCAGATAGCGGTTGATCCACCCGGGCTCGGTCTCGCCGACCCCGTGCAGGACGACGATGCCGACATGCTCCCCGGCGCGGGGCTCGTTGGAACCTCGAGACGGGGTCGTCTCAACTGGAAACATGGGAAAAACTCAACAAATACGGCTGCGATGATGATTTGTGCACGGCGCAAGATGAGCCGGGGACTTCACTAGCCCGGCGTCCGGCACCCGTGCACCTCGATCAGCCTAGCATGCTTCCCGTGCGCGTGGATGACCGCGTGTCCATATCGTCACCCCCGGCTGATGCGGCCGACGCGAGCCGGTTCACCGGGTGGGTGTCGGACGGCGCCAGTTCAGGGTATTTCAGTCATGGCAACAGGTGAAAGATTCGCGAAGCGGAAAGCCGATGAAAGACGTCCAAAGCTCCATAGCCTCCCCATCACAGTGTCCCGAAGGGCTCATGACGATCAGGGACTGGCTACGCTATGCCACCAGCCGCTTCCGTGCCGCAGGTCTTGTATTTGGGCACGGCACCGCAAGCGCTATCGACGAAGCCGCATTCCTCATTCTGAAGGCGCTCAATCTGCCCATCGATCAGCTTGAGCCTTGGCTCGCCTGCCGCCTGACGCCCCAGGAATGCCAGACGGTCTGGCAGCTCATCGAGGCGCGTATCGAGACGCGCAAGCCGGCCCCGTATCTGGTGCGCGAGGCCTTCATCAAAGGACATGGCTTCTATGTCGATGAACGGGTCATCGTTCCGCGCTCCTACGTTGGCGAGTTGCTCTGCGGCGATCTGACGACCTTGGTTCCCAATCCTCAGGGTGTCCGCTCGATCCTCGACATGTGCACGGGCTCTGGTTGTCTGGCAATCCTCGCCGCTCTCGCATTCCCCGACGCTACCCTCGACGCGGCTGATGTGTCCGCCGATGCGCTCGACGTCGCCCGGATCAACGTGGAGGCCTATGGTCTCAATGATCGCGTTACATGCGTGCGGACAGACCTTTTCGCCGCACTCCAGGGGCGGCGCTACGATCTCATCATCTCCAACCCGCCCTATGTGGGAACGGAGGATATGCGGAACTTTCCGCCTGAGTATCGGGCCGAGCCCGCGATCGCGCACGATGGTGGAGCCGATGGGCTAGACCTCGTCAGGCGCATCATCACCGAGGCTCCGCGCCATCTGGAGACCGATGGCGTCCTTCTCGTGGAAATTGGCAGCGGCCTTGATGTACTGGAGAACGAGTTCTCCCATCTGCCTTTCCTTTGGCTCGATACCGAGACGAGCGTGGGTGAAGTCTTCGCATTGACGGCTGCGGAACTGGGCGTCGGCGGGGATCAGCGATTGAAAGGAGGACGCAGATGATTGACCCGCAGGCGCGCTACCTGCTCATGCTCCGGCTCGCACGGCGTCCGTGCTTTTGTTGCGGCTGCTGGTGTCTTCAGAGCGAGGACGCGCGTCGGACCAAGCGTGTGCTCGCTTTGGTGCGCGCCATCTGCAAGTCTTGGCGGTCTACTTAAGGCGCAAGTCCCTGGTGCCGTTGGTTGATGACAACGGTAGACTTGACATTGCAGTGCTCACCGTGTCGATGAGAGCTGGGCGTTTGTGTCTAAGGGAGAGCGTTTCACTATGCTGAAACTGAGTGTGATGCGGGTGTTCGCTTTCGCTCTCGTCCTGGTCCTTCATGCTCGACCTGCTGCGACGGCTCAGGACGCGGCGCCCATCGTCATCAAGTTCAGCCACGTCGCAGCACCTCAAGCGCACAAAAGCCTGGGGGCAGAGCGTTTCAAGGAGCTGGCCGAGCGCTACACGAACGGGCGGGTGCGTATTGCGCTCTATCCCAATTCCCAGCTCTACAAGGACAAAGAGGAATTGGAGGCCCTGCAGCTGGGTGCTGTGGAGATGCTGGCACCGTCACTCTCCAAGTTCGGCCCACTGGGGATCAAGCAGTTTGAAGTCTTCGACCTGCCCTACCTCTTCCGCGATACCGATGAGCTTGCAAAGGTGACTCACGGGCCCATCGGCCGGGAACTTATGGAACTTCTCGAGCCCAAAGGTATCGTAGGGCTCGGCTATTGGAACAACGGTTTCAAGATCCTGTCTGCCAACCGCCCCCTCCTCAAGCCCGACGATCTTCTGGGCCTGAAGTTGCGGATCCAGTCGTCGAGAGTGATCGAGGAGCAAATGACGGCGCTGGGTGCGATGCCTCAGGTGATGGCGTTCTCGGAAGCCTATCAGGCGCTCTCGTCGGGGGTTGTTGATGGGACGGAAAACCCGCCATCCAACATGTTCAATCAGAAGATGTTCCAGGTTCAGCGGCATGCGACGCTCACGTGGCACGGCTTCTTGGGATATGCCGTGATCGTAAATCGCGACTTCTGGAATGGCTTGCCTCCTGACATTCGAGATGCGTTGCGACGTGCGTTCGACGAGGCGACACCTCATGCCAACGCGCTGGCAGCCGACGAGAATTCCGAGGCACTCGACGACATGCTGAAAGCGGGAAAGACGGTGTTCCACACGCCAACGGAGAGCGAGTTGCAGGACTGGAAGCGGGCGCTTCATCCGGTTCGCAACAGCATGGCAGATCGGGTCGGGCGGGATCTGGTCGCGCGGATCGAACGACTTCTCGAGAGCGGGTCGGGTCATTGACGGACGCTGAGCGAAATGGACCGTAACAGGATTGCCGGTGGACGTGAGGGGAATGCTGCAGCGTCTGAATCGAATTGAGGAGGTTCTGATCGCGTCGTTGATGGCGGCGGCGACGCTCGTCATCTTTGTTGCGGTCATTCATCGTTATAGCTTGTCCCACCTCGGGGCCTTTGTGGGATGGACGCGGGAGGCGGGGTATGAAGAACTCTCGCAGATCCTGCGCAGTATCTATTTTGCGTTGTTGTCGGTGCGTCTGACCTGGGCGCAGGAATTGTGCATCTTCCTTTTCGTCTGGATGGCCAAGTTCGGTGCGGCCTACGGGGTGCGAACCGGAATTCACGTCGGTGTCGACATTCTCGTGAACCGCCTTTCGGTGACATGGCGGCGGCGCACGATCCTGTTCGGTCTCATGTGCGGAGCCCTGTTCACCGCCTTCGTTGGCTGGCTGGGCCTGAGACTTGTGGTGCACTTGGCGCAATCGGGCCAGGTCTCCGCCGTGCTGGAAGCGCCGATGTGGCTTGTCTATCTGTGCCTTCCGCTCGGATCTTTCCTCATGTGCTTCCGTTTTCTGGAAGTCGCGTGGAGATTTCACGAGACCGGCGAGCTTCCTCACCACGATCCGGGTGCGGTGGCCGGCATCGAACGGGGTGACGCTTCCGATCGCGGGGGGAGGCCGGCATGATCTCCCTTCTGATATTCGGCTTGCTCTTAGCTTTGATGCTGACAGGAACGCCAATCTCGATCGCCCTGGGGCTGACGGTTCTGGGGGCCTTGTTCCTGTTGACCGAGGTCCCTCTCGATGCGGTGGCGTTGAAGCTTTTCACCGGCATGGAGAAGTTCGAGATCATGGCGGTGCCGTTTTTCATACTGGCGGGCTGCTTCCTGACACATGGCGGCATAGCGCGCCGCATGATCCGGTTCGCGGTCACGATGGCGGGCCATCGTGCGGGTGGGTTGGGGCTCGCCGCTGTTCTGGCGTGCGCGATCTTCGCTGCAGTATCGGGCTCATCGCCCGCGACCGTCGTTGCGATCGGCTCCATCCTCATTCCCGCCATGGTGGCGCAAGGCTATCCCAGGCGCTTTGCGGCCGGCGTCGTCGCGTCGTCCGGAGCGCTCGGCATTCTCATTCCTCCGTCAATTGTCATGGTTCTTTATGCGCTCGCAACATCGGGCATGACGGCGCGCGGACCGGATGGGCAGCGCGTGCCCGCGGCTTCGGTTGACCAGCTCTTCCTCGCTGGCGCTGTGCCTGGGATACTGCTTGCATTGCTTCTAGGTATCGTGACGTGGGCCATCGCGGCCAAGGGCGGCTATCCCAGAGCGCCGCGTGCGAGTTGGAGCGAAGCTTTCCAGGCCTTCCGTGAATGCTTCTGGGGCATCGCGCTGATCGCGGTTGTTATGGGCGGCATCTACGGCGGTTTCGTCACGCCGACAGAAGCGGCAGCCTTGAGTGCGGTGTATGCCTTTGTCGTCGCGCGCTTCGTCTACCGCGAGATCGGTTGGAAGGAGGTGCCGCAGGTTCTCCTGGCCGCCGCCAATATGAGCGCGATGATCCTCTACATAATTGCCAATGCGATGCTGTTCTCGTTTCTGCTGACGCATGAGCACATCCCGCAGTCGATCGCGGACTGGATTGTCGCGCAGGGCTTCGGATGGATCTCGTTCCTGATTGTGGTCAACATCGTGCTCCTGGTGGCGGGAACTTTCATGGAGCCGGCATCTGTGATGCTGATCCTGGCGCCGATCCTCTTTCCCGTGGCGGTGAAGCTCGGCATCGACCCCGTACACTTCGGTATCATCATGGTGGTCAACATGGAGATCGGCATGATCACGCCGCCGGTCGGGCTCAATCTCTACATGACGAGCGCCATTGCCCGCATCGGGCTCACCGAGACGGCCTATGCGGTGATGCCGTGGCTTGTTACGATGCTCGCCTTCCTGATGCTCGTCACGTACTGGCCGGACCTGTCGTTGTGGCTGCCGAGGTTGGTTGGCGTAATGTAGAACGGGCCCGCAATAGCGGGCCCGGTGGTTGCCAAGTCTGCCGCGGCGCCTGGGGGATGTTCACCCAAATGCGCCGAAGTGGTGTGAAATGCCGGTGCCAATTTCACGAATGAATTCGTACGCCTCTTCCATCGGCTCCAGAATTTCCGTCTCGATGCGCCCGTAGTCGTCCATGCCCTGCGGCAGATACGTTGCCGGCTCCTCGAACCTGGCTTTTTCCTTTTTCGTGGATCGTTTCGGGAAGGCCTGGCGGACCACCGCGATCACTTCCGGAATTTCCAACGACAAGGCCCAGTCGATGATCTGGGCGTGGGAGATGTCGTTGCGCGTCGAGAAGCGGGGGAGCTGGGCTGCGAGAATGAATACGCGCATGATGAGTGCAAGCCGGATTGCCTGCAGGAGATCGAGCTCCAGGCGGTGCTCGTTGGGAATCTTGCCCGCATCGATGCCGATGTCTTCGAGGAGCCCGTGCAGGTCGATCGCATCCAGTCTCAGCTCGTGGACCAGGCCGTTGATGGCCCCGGCCCTCGAGTCGGGAAGGAGCGTCTTCGAGAGAGATCGCAATGCCGGTTCGATGTGCGGCTCGCGCCCCCAGGATGCGCGCATGGCCCAGAAGCCCGGGTCAAACACCATGGCGTTCGCACCCATGGCATTGAGGCTGGACAGCGTTTTGCCGCGGGCGACCATCTCCATGAGTGTTCGGAGCCGCAGGGATGAGCGGGCAAGCTCGACGAACCGGTCGCGTTCCGAGCCAACGGCTGCGCCCATCCCAGCGACCACGTTGGCGACGTAACCGAACTGCTGAAGAATCGCATTGTTGGGGATGGCGCGCATGCGGGCAGGGTCGCCGCGGTCGACCGACGACATGCCTTCCATCTGGCGTTTGACAGGACGCGAGCCGGTGCGGAACAGGAGGTTGGGTCCGAATGCTCCCAGAACGGCCCGGTAGCCCGGATGCGCGAACAACCTCTGCTGAAAGCCGCGCAGCCGCAGCAGAAAATCGAGCGCGAGATTGGTGTCGTCGTAGAAGGAATCCTCGATTTCTTCGGGAATCTCACCGTCCATGATCACGGTGGCCAGGCCGCGCGCCGAGAGGGCCCGGTTGGCGAAATACAGATAACCGTCGCCACCCTGCCAGCTTGTCTCGTGCTTGAGGGGAATGCCGGCATCGGCGAACCGGCGCCGCGCCTCGTCGGAGAACACATACCGCAGGCGGCGTGTCATCGGTCCGGGATGGGTGCCGCGGCCCATCGATTCCCCGTGGGTGGAATAGATGAGCAGCTCCGCACCGCCCAAATCAAAGCGCGAGATCACTTCGGCCAATTCCTGGTGCAGGCGCTCGATGGACAGCGTGGCCGCGATCTGGCCGATGAAACGTCCCGCATCCGAGAAGCCCGTCTGGATGCTGAGCCGTTTGCGGCCACGCACGTAGTCGCGATAGGCCTGCTCCTCTAGGAGCCGCTCGATGACGCGAGCGCCCGTTTCCATCGCAGCCGGTGTCTCGAACAGTGGCGAGATGTCGACGATTTTCGAGACGCCGAACAGCTTGGCAAAGAACAGAGCGATCAGAACCGTGGCGGGGCTCTCGCACTCCGCGATCAGATAACGGATCGGGGTGTCGCGATCGATGTGTTTGTGGATCTGTGCGATCAGCACGAATTGCCGGATCGCGGTTGCGGTCTCTTGATCGAGGGACTCGAAATTGACAGTTTCTGTGTCCGCCGTTCGGATCATCTCCACGATACGCGCCAGCGCCTGACGTTCCGACAGGTCGCGGGTCCAAGGTTCGTGCACGAAGGCGCGGAAGGCGTTGTTGAGCTGCACGGCGTTGACCCGCACATGAATGTGCGATGTGCCAAGCCCGGTTTGCTGGAAGAGGCTTGCCAGCGCTGCAATCTCGCGCTTCGACTGGGCCTGCGGCACGGCGTCGATCAGCTGGTCGAGCAGCGCGATGACCGGCTCGGTCGAAACCAGATTGTATTGGTCTGCCTCGGAGATGATGTTGGCGGCCTCTGCGAGTGGCTTGCTGCCTGCCGCGACCTCCATGAGGGCTTCGTGCTGCTTCTCGACGGATGCGATGGCAAGATCGAGCTTGGCCGTAATCTGGCGGCCAAGGCGCTGGATGTCGGTGCTGTCGCCGACCCGATGCTTCAAGACGAGAAAGCGCGTGCGGATGTCGGATAGCGCCATCGCCTTTTCTTGAAGCTTCAGGACGAAGGAGTGGACCCACTTGATGTCGGTGCGCCCATCGAGATCGTATCCAACCCAGGATGCCACGGTCGCCAGCTGTGGACGCAACTTGTAGGCCCGCTCGCCGAAGCCGGCCGCTGCCACACTGAAGAAGGCGTTGAGGAGGTCTTCCTGCGCATCCCTGAGGTTCTGGATGGCAAACTGGACGGCCTTGTGCTCGTACTCCAGGGTGATGTTTGCGTCCGGCCGGTGCGGGATGCCCATCGCGCCACGCAGGCCCTTGGCCTCGCCGGTCGTGATGTCGAGCATGCGGCGGCTCAATTCCTCCGACAGTCCGAAGGTAGGATGGGCGGTCAGGACGATACCGTTGCGAGCCCGCGACCAGCGCGCCTTGAATCTCTCGAACGCTGTGGTCTCGTCATCGTCGGAGCCGACGGTGCGCGCCACGTACTCGGAGAATTCCTTGATGGTCGTCTGAGTATCGACATAGCCGATCTGGGCGCGCAGCTGCTCGGCACGGCGCACGAAGGCCCGGTCCATGAGGCGGCCGGCCAGTGCCTTGACGTCGTCGAACCTGATCGTGCCGGCTTCCAGGTCGCGAGAGAGCTGGAAGGCAACCTGGACGATGGGGTTAAGGGCGGGTTGATCCGGGATCTGCTCTCGCAGAGCCTTCAACTCGTCCCGCAATTTGAACTCGTCGAGCGGTGTAGACGCCGGATTGACGGTGTGCACGACGATTGATCCTCCGCGCTGAACTGATTGGTGCTGCAGCGTATCAGACGAACGCCGCACCGTGAAAGAACGCGCCGGCGATCCGGGCTTCAGGCGTCCCGGTATCGCGTGCCGTGCGCAGTCTCACTGGGAGGTGCGCACGGCTCTCTTGCGATCAAGCAGCCTTGCGGCCCGCCAGAACCTTGGCGATGGTGGAGCCCATCTCGGAGGGCGTAGGCGCGATCGTGACACCGCAACCTTTGAGGATCTCCACCTTCTCGGCGGCCGACTCACCAAAAGCTGAGACGATCGCGCCGGCATGTCCCATGCGACGGCCCTTCGGGGCCGACAGGCCCGCGATATAGGCGACGACGGGCTTGGTCATATGATCCTTGGCCCACTGGCCTGCTTCGGCCTCCTGCGGACCGCCGATTTCGCCGATCATGAGAACTGCGTCGGTATCGGGATCGGCCTGGAAATGCTCCAGGATGTCACGATGCGAAGAGCCGTTGATGGGATCGCCGCCGATGCCCACCGAGGTGGAGACGCCAATGCCGAGATTTTTCAGCTGCTCTGCGGCTTCATACCCCAGCGTGCCGGAGCGTCCGACAATACCGACGCGGCCGGGCATGTAGATATGGCCGGGCATGATGCCGAGCATCGCTTTGCCGGGTGAGATGGTGCCGGCGCAGTTCGGGCCCGTGAGAACCATGCGGCTCTCTTTCTTGTAGCGGCGCATATAGCGCTTCACCCGGATCATATCCTGAGCGGGAATGCCGTCGGTGATGCACACGCAGTACTTGATGCCCGCGTCGGCTGCTTCCATGATCGCGTCGGCCGCAAAGGGCGGGGGAACGAATACGATGGAGGCTTCTGCGCCTGTCTCCTGCACCGCACCTTTGACGGTGTTGAAGACGGGACGGCCGAGATGGGTCGTCCCACCCTTGCCAGGGGTGACGCCGCCCACGACGTTGGAGCCGTAGTCGATCATTTCCTGGGCGTGGAAGGTGCCAATGCGGCCCGTGAAGCCCTGGATGAGGATCGGGGTGTTCTCGTTGATGAAAATCGCCATGAGACCTGTTCCTTCTATCCTCAAGCCGCGGACTTGGCGGCTGCAACGGCCTTCTGGGCCGCATCCGCCAGCGTTTCGGCGCCAATCACTGTGAGGCCGCTGGAGTCGATGATGCGGCGGCCTTCTTCGACGTTGGTCCCGGCGAGACGGACGACGATCGGCATTTTGATCTCGAGTTCCTTCACCGCATCGACGACGCCCTTGGCCACCCAGTCGCACCGGTTGATACCAGCAAAGACGTTGACCAGGATTGCCTTCACGTTCTTGTCGCGCAGGACCGCCTTGAACGACTTGGTGACACGCTCGGGGCTAGCACCACCGCCGATGTCGAGGAAGTTCGCCGGTTCACCGCCTGCCAGCTTGATCATGTCGAGGGTCGCCATGGCAAGGCCGGCGCCGTTGACGATGCAGCCGATGTCGCCGTCGAGACCGACATAGGCCAGGCCGCGGTCGGAGGCATAAGTCTCGCGCGGATCTTCCTGGCTCTTGTCACGCAATTCCGCGATTTGCGGGCGGCGGAAGAGAGCATTTTCATCGAAGCTCATCTTGGCATCGAGCGCGACGATGTTCTTCTGCTTGGTGATAACGAGCGGGTTGATCTCCACCATGGTCGCGTCGAGGTCGCGGAAGGCGCGGTAGCATCCGAGAATGGTGCGCTCCATCTTGGAGATGAGTTCGGGCTCGATGCCGAGGCCAAAGGCCACCTCGCGTGCCTGGAAGGCCTGCATGCCGACGGCTGGATCAACCTGCACCTTGATGAGCGTGTCGGGGCGCGAATGCGAGATCTCCTCGATGTCCATGCCACCCGAAGCCGATGCCACGACGACGATGCGCTCGGCCGCGCGGTCCATGACGAACGAGAGATAGATCTCCTTGTCGATGTCGGTTGCTTCTTCGATATAGAGGCGCGAGACGAGCTTTCCTTGCGGTCCAGTCTGGATCGTTACCAGACGTTTGCCCAACAGCGAGTCGGCAGCGTCCTCGATCTCGTGATCGTCGCGGCACAACTTGATGCCGCCGGCCTTGCCGCGGGCACCAGAGTGGATCTGCGCCTTGACGGCCCACTTGGATCCGCCGATCTCGTTGGCGCGGTAGACAGCCTGCTCGGGGCTGTAGGCCAATCCGCCGCGCGGTACGGCAACGCCGAACCTGGAGAGCAGCTCCTTGGCCTGATACTCGTGAATGTCCATGTCGAGGACTCCTTCAAATCTCTAGATATCAGTGTCCGATGCGTGTCACTTGGACGAGGCGGCGATCTTTTCGGCCACGACGATGATGTTCTTCGCCATCTTCTCAGACGCTGCGTCGATCATCTTGCCGTCGAGAGAGGCAGCGCCCTTGCCCTGAGCTTCGGCTTCCTTCAGCGCGGCGAGAATGCGCTTGGCCTTCTCGACCTCGGCAGCCGTGGGAGAAAACACCGCATTGGCCAGTTCGATCTGCGAAGGATGGATTGCCCACTTACCTTCGATACCCAGAGCGGCGGCGCGCTTGGCGCCCGCGGTGTAGCCAGCCGGATCGGAGAAGTCGCCGAACGGGCCGTCGATGGGGCGCAAGCCATAAGCGCGGCAGGCAACCGTCATGCGCGACAGCGCGAAGTGCCACTGATCACCCGGGTAGTCGGGGTTGAGGCCGCCGATGACGACGGTACGGGCCTTGTTGAAGGCGGCGTAGTCGGCCACACCGAAATGCATGGCTTCGCAGCGGCTGTTGGCCGATGCGATGGCTTCCACGTTGGCCATGCCGAGCGGGGTCTCGATCAGGGCTTCCGTGCCAACCGGGTTGGTGTATCCCTTGGCAACTTCGACCTGGCTCATGATGCATTCGATCGCGTAGACGTCGGCGGGAACGCCCACCTTCGGAATGAGGATCGTGTCGAGCTTGGAGCCGGCCTGTTCCATGATGTCGACGACATCACGATAGCAGTAGTGGGTGTCGAGGCCATTGATGCGCACTGACACGGTCTTGCCAGCGCCCTTCCAGTCGAGGTCGTTCAGCGCCTGAATGATGTTCTTGCGGGCCTGCTCCTTGTCGGGCGGGGCAACGGCGTCCTCGCAATCGAGGAACACGTAGTCGGCCGCGCTCTGAATGGCCTTCTCGATCATTGTAGGGTTGGAGCCGGGGACGGCGAGTTCCGAGCGCTGGAGGCGCTGCTTCTTGAGGGGATAGAGGGTAAAGC
This sequence comes from uncultured Hyphomicrobium sp., assembly GCA_964655725.1. Classification (GTDB taxonomy): domain Bacteria; phylum Pseudomonadota; class Alphaproteobacteria; order Rhizobiales; family Hyphomicrobiaceae; genus JAGVSR01. The sequence goes on along the minus strand of CAZZPH010000026.1, from coordinate 6,257 downwards.
TCATCGGGCGTTTCCTTGTTCGTTACATGCGGAGAGAGATGTGCGTCCAGGACCAGCTCTTGATGGCTGTCTGGGCCACACCGTGAGGTTTAGATGAAAGCGGCGGCACCCCGTGACACCGGGCCGCCGCCGTCTTGATCAGGCCGCCTTGGCCTTGGGAGCCGCCTCGGTTGCGGACTTGGTCGCCGTCTGGGCGAAGTATTCCGCAGCTGCACCGGTGCCAGAACCGAACTTGACCGGAACGCCGCAGTCCTTCAGCGCCATCTCCACAGCGAACAGCACGCCGCCCACCATGAACTCGTCGAGCGAGCCCAGGTGACCGATGCGGAACACCTTGCCTGCAACCTTGTTGAGACCAACGCCGAGCGAAGTGTTGTAGCGGTAATAGGCGGTCTTGACGATGTTGGCACTGTCGATGCCTTCAGGTGCGAGAATGGCGGAGACCGTGTCGGAGTGCCACTTTGGCTCTTTGGCGCACAGTTTCAGGCCCCAGGCATCGACGGCCTTGCGTACACCCGTAGCAAGACGCGTGTGGCGGGCGAAGACGTTCTCCAGGCCTTCAGCCGCGATCAGGTCGAGCGAGCAGCGCAGACCTTGCAGAAGCTGCGTGGCCGGCGTGTAGGGGAAGTAGCCGAGGTCATTGGTCTTGATCATGTCCTCGAAGGACAGGAAGCAGCGGTTCATGCGGCCGGCCTGCTTGTTGGCGTCGAGCGCCTTCTGGCTGACGGCGAGAATGCCAAGGCCCGTCGGGAGCATGAAGCCCTTCTGGGATCCCGACACGCAGCAGTCGACGCCCCACTCGCCCATCCGCATGTCGAGCGAGCCGACCGAGGACACGCCGTCGACCATCAGCAGCGCGGGATGGTTGGCAGCGTCGAGTGCCTTGCGCACGCCAGCGATGTCGCTCGTGACGCCCGTCGCCGTCTCGTTGTGAGTGGCAAAGACGGCCTTGATCTCGTGGTTCTTATCCTTGGCCAGGATGTCGGCGTACTTTTCAAGCGGAACGCCCGTGCCCCACTCCTCGTCGCACAGGACGACGTTAAGCCCCAAACGCTCGGCCATATCGACCCACAGCAGCGAGAACTGGCCGAAGCGGCTCATCAGCACCTTGTCGCCGACGGTGAGCGTGTTGGTGATTGCCGATTCCCAGGCGCCCGTGCCGGACGAGGGGAAGATGAAGACGCGGCCGTCCTTCATCTTGAAGACCTTCTTCAGGTCTTCGAAGATCGGCAACGTGAATTTGGGAAACTCCGGAGAGCGCATGTCGATCATGGGCACGTTCATGGCCATGCGTACGGCATCAGGAATATTGGTCGGACCCGGAATGAAAAGATGCGGGGTGACGGACATGATCGGTTTCCTCCAGTCGTTCGTTATATGACTATGATGCGAAAGAGCGGGACGTCGTTGATGCGCGCCGCTCTGGTGGTAAATCATCGAGCCGGATCAAGTCGCGCATGCGAGCTTCACGATGGAACTCGGCCCGCGGCTTCGTCTGGTCGGCCACAACATTCACGATTGCTTAAGGCGCCACAATACCCGCGCGGCCAGTTTTGGCTCTCTGATGGGTGGGAGGGTACGGCCCCGGAATGGGGATTGAGCTACCCGTCCGGGTAGGTGGCGACCCACCTTCACTCTTGTGTCGTGAAGGTTCCGCGCGGTGACTTGGTGAGATAGAGCGCAACCGCCATCGCGCGGTTGTTGACGCCCAGTTTATCGTAGAGGTTCTTGAGGTGATATTTGACCGTATTGCGCGAAATGCCGATGCGGGCTGCGATCTGCAGATTGGACCAGCCGTTCGCCAGTGCGGCCAGTAGCTCACGCTCACGGGAGGTGAGCATTTCGAGCGGGTCGTGGGAGAGCTGCTCCAGATCGACGTAGGGGAAACACAGCCGGCCGCGATCAACCCATGCGATGCTGTCGAGAAGAACGGAGGGCTCGTCGCTCTTGGCGATGAAACCCCACGCGCCGGCCTTGATTGTCTGGCGCAGAACATCCGCGACGGCCTCTCCCGTGTAAATGATGACGCGGGCATGTAGCTGTCTGCGCTTCAGCGTCTCCAGGACGTCACCGCCGGTCATGTCGGGCAGAGACCATCCGATCACACCGATGTCGACTTCGTCGGCCACGCACGCCGATAGAAATGCGCTGCCGGTCGCGACCGCTGACACCGTCTCGAACCGGCCATCACGCTGGATGAGTTCCGCCAGCCCCGTGCGGACGACGGGGTTCTTGTCGGCGACGAGGATTCGCGGCTTGCGGCTGCTCGTGCGGTTCATGATCCTTACAACTCGTGCGAGGTAAGCGGGCGGAAGGGGTCCGTCGGCCAGCGACCGCCCCCAGCGGAGGCCCGCGGAATCAGTGGACGCGATCTTATACTGAAGTAGGAGGTTCGCGGGGTAATCGCTACTGGATATTCACTCCGGCCGGTGGGCCAATGCGCCTAAGGTGAACGGGCGGTGCGGTGCTAAGAGCGGCACCAGTGCTGCAATCGTGTCCAACCCCTGCGGGATTGCCGGCCCGAGTTCTTTAGCTGCTCTGGCGCTGGCGCTTTAATCGCAGCAGCCGCATCTCGCGATCATAAAGGATCTCACCGCCGGGGACACGGATGTCTCGGACAAACTCCAGGAGATGGCGGCCCGGCGGGGGTGTGGCCAGAGTCACGGCGATGGCGCTGGCAGCGCCGGCTGGAATTCCCAGGACGGCGGCCAGCGCACTGTCGATCCCCAGCGTTCCCGTTTCGCAGCCGATGATCGCGAGCGCTGTAACGCTGAACCCCGTGGCAACGCCGGCGAAAGCACCGTACGCATTGATCCGCTTCCACCAGATCGAGAGCACCAGTACAGGAAAAAGTGCAGAGCCTGAAAGCGCGAGCGCCCAGAGGAACATCCGCAGGGGATCCGTGCTTGACGTGGCTGTGACCGCAGCCCCCGCCAGGATCGCCAATGTGATGCCACCACGCGCCATGTTCAGCCTGCGCTCACCCCCAGGGGGCTCCCAGCTCATGCCGTAAGCGATATCCTCGCTCAGGATGTGGCCGAGCGCGGTGGCAGAGGCGCCAGCCGCGGCAAGCCCGGCCGCGATCGCACCAGCCAGGGTCAGATCAAGCATGACGTTGGGAAGTTCGGCCGAGATCGGCAGACTGAAAACGACCCCGTCGCGCGCAAAATTAATCCCCGAAACCTGGATTTCCGTTCCAGTGGCCGAGATGCTCGCCAAGCCTCTCTTGGCCAAGTCGCCGAGCCACGCAGGGACAATCGTGGGGCCGGGCTCTGCGACGAGCTTGAGCAGATAGTCACGCATGAACACCGCGACCGAGGCCGCCGTCAGCATGGCGATACCGAAGAGGAACGTCGCCCACCCCAGCGACTTGCGGGCCTCGTAGACGCCCGGTGTCGAGGCAAGCCGGGGCAACAGCCAGGGTGCAGAGGCTACCCCGGCGAGGATTGTGAGTGTCGCAAGTGAAAAGGCGAGCGATCCTACGGCGCCCAGGGCATTGGCGAAACGCTTGGCGATCGGCTGCAGTTCCTGGCCCGGAAGGTCCATTGCGAGAGCTGGAGGCAGGATAATGGGCAGTCCCTGCAAAGCTTCGCTGCGTCCGACCCCTCTGAGAACGGGGCCATGTGTCAGTTGCGGAACAGGAAGACTGGTCACAATCGCCGCCACGATCGCAACCGGAATGATGATGGCACACAGGCTTGCAAGGGCCTGCGCCGTGCTCGCCCAAGTCATCGAGCGCATGCCACCAGGAACCAGCGTCAGCAGGAGGGTCAATGTGACAAGCACAATGAGATTGGAGGCGGGCCAGCCTGACAGGCCGCCCGCTGCCAGAACGACGAACTTCAACTCTGCTATGACAACCATCAGCATCGGAACGATGAGGAGCAAGGCCGTCACAATTCTGAGCGCCCGGCTGTCAAATCGCCGTCCGAGGTAGCTCGGGATCGTGAAGGCGCCGAACTTTCTGAGGAAGGGCGCCAGCAGCACGGCCATGATCACGAAGCCCGATAGGACACCTATGGCGATGAAGAGTGCATCGAACCCGATGATGAAGAACAATCCGGTGAGCGCGACAAAACCAGTTGCGCCGAATGCGGCTATGGCCAGGGTCAGTCCATTGAAGAATGCAGGCACGCGCCGTCCGGCCGCAAAGAAGTCCAGGGCGTCGTTGGTCCGGGTGGCCACGCCGATTGCGGCGAACATGACGAGAGGACCGATCAGCATGGTCAGGCTTGTCAGGTTCGGCTCTACGCCCAGCCCCTCAAGAATGAGGACGACCAGGACGAGGGCTGCGAACGCGCCGAGAAAAATGCCGAAATAGGTCCCCAGCCGGGGATTCACACTTCTAAAGCCTGTCGAGATTGCCATGCCACTCGTTGCCTAGACTGCTCGTGCCCGTGCTTGTTCTCGGTGCCGCTGCTGGGGTTGGGGCGGTGAAACGCTTGACGTGCTGCTGCGCGCCTCTTTGACCCTCCCTCTTGAGCGTCAATTGTCTTCGTGAGCGCCATGCCAGTGGTCGATGGCGTCCTGCTGGCGCACGAAATTGGAGACCGTGACAACTGCGATCAGCACGAGGCCATGTGCGGCGAGGAAATATCCCAGCGGAAACCCCAGAAACTTATTCGAGTTCAGCCGGTCGGCATAAAGGGGAAGGACAATGATGACTGCGAGAAATGGCAGCAGGCTCGCCAGCATCTGCCATTTCGTGTGCCGCCAATAGGGCTTGCGCTCCTTATGCTCGATCATCCCGTTGTCTCCTGGTGTCCTTCGGCCCAAATGTGGCTAAGCGCTACTTTTGTTGCGAGTTGGGCGCCGGGCCGTGGCGCGTGTCATGGATCAACTCACGGTGTGGCCCTGAACTGACCTGCCCGGGTACCGCAGGGGTCTGTGTTCAGGAGCCATAAACACTAGATTGGCGGTGTCACTCGCTCATGGAGCCAGATTCGCAGATTTAGCAGCGTTTAGTATCTGATGATATCCGACGCGGGGGGATTGCCGCCACAACTCCAGATTTCTAGCATCACCGATTCGGAAGGGCCGGCATGGAACGGGATGGCTCTCCTGCTGCTTTCTTCAGGGGGCGGCGAGTGCGAAACACGCAATCAGAACAGGTACAAGGGGAAGACTGTTATGGGAATGCTCCAGGAATTCAAGGAGTTTGCCGTCAAGGGCAATATGATCGACATGGCTGTCGGTATCATTATCGGCGGTGCGTTCGGAACAATCGTGTCCTCGCTCGTCAATGACGTGATCATGCCGCCCATTGGCATGCTGATCGGCGGGGTCGACTTCTCCGACATCAAGGTCACTCTGGCCGAGGCCGCTGCAGGCAAGGAGGCCGTGACGATGAACATCGGCTCGTTCCTCAATAATGTCATCAGCTTCCTGATCGTGGCCTTTGCCGTGTTCATGCTCGTCAAGGCGATCAACGAAATGAAACGGCGCTTCGAGAAGGAAAAGGCCGCCGAGGCGCCTGCCGCGCCGCCGGCGAGCGAGATCTACCTGAAGGAGATCCGCGACGCTCTCGTGAAGAAATAAGAGCAACGCCAGCTCAGAGCGGGCGGTGCCGTTGAATGCCCACCAGATGCGTCCAAAGCGCCCTGCATGCCATCATGCAGGGCGCTTTTGTTCTGGTTTAAGAGCAGCTGCCGCCACCCAGGACGCAAAATTTCGCGCAGTGCGGATGACAGAGCTTGACCGCTCCGGCATCGAACATCCCGCCATCCGCCTGAGCCGCATCCCGAAGCGTCGCCCCCATCTCGAAGGCCGCATCGTAGGGCAGAAGCGTACAAGGCATGACGACGGGACGGTCAGCACCCTTGCGTTTGACGATCATCCGGGACGTTGCGCACATCATGGCTTCGGGCCGCTTGCCGAGGATGCCCCAGCAGGATGGCGTGATCTCCGGCACGTCCAGGCTGCCGTCCATCTCCGGAAAGACAACAAGATCAGCCGTGTTTCGCGCTTTGAGAGGCCAGCCGCGCTGGGTAAAAAGTCCGTCATAGCCATCCAGTGCGCCGTCTTGCGCTTCGCCCCAGCAGGATCGGCCGGCAATCGCAATCTGGAACCCGTTCTCGACGAGCCAGTCGATCCCTGCGACGGTTTTTTCAAAGCTGCCCGGCCCGCGCTCTATGTCATGGAACTCGGCGCTGTAGTGATCGAGGCTGATACGGATGGTCAACTTGCCTGGGTAGCGATCTTTCAAGTCGACAAGCCCAGCCTTGACCGGCCCGCGCTGCATGGGCGCCATGGCATTC
>CAZZPH010000025.1:17210-17534 GCA_964655725.1 uncultured Hyphomicrobium sp. | reverse complement strand
CTGGGCGTTCACGGGCTGGGGCCCAATCATCAGACCGGCAGCCAGCACCGTCAGTAGCACGCCCACGTGCTGCATCCACAAATCCCCGTACGTCTTACCGGCGCCAGCCTTGCAGCGCCGGCACCAATCGCAATCCGAATAATCCAGGCGGGCGCGCCGGCACAAGCCCAAACGGCGCATAGTGGGTCAAGCTACGGCTGAGTGTGGCTCCCCTGCGTCAATCCTGCAACCCGTGGGCACGTCATCGTGCGGCTCGGCGCGGAGTGCACCCGGGCCACAACGAGGTGAGACCGCATGGGGCGATCGGGAACAAGGTCCCGATCT
>CAZZPH010000025.1:0-17200 GCA_964655725.1 uncultured Hyphomicrobium sp. | reverse complement strand
GGCGCTCAAGGAGAATGGCATCACAACAGAGATTCCTGCTGGCGAACCCAACCCGCCAGTGGCGAAGAAGCTCGAAAACTCTAGCTCCGAATGAGGGCACGTTGGGGAGCAGTTCACAGTTCAAGAGAGCCCAGGACTCACCCTCTGACTGGATGAGAGAAAGGTCTCAGGTCACGCTTGATAGGTGATGGGGAACCAAGAGAGTTGTTCTGTAGCATAATTGGTAGACTAGCTAATATCTAATCAGCGTACAGACCCGTCGTGCACGCGCAAATTAAGGATGTGAACAAGAGCTACGGTTCGAGTCCCGCGCTGAATTTGTGAGCGCGTGGAGGCAAGTCGTTGCGTCTGAGCGGATTTCTGAGGCGCTACGGTACATTGGGAGCGAATGCGGCTCTGTACCGTGCATTTGTACCGTGACAGCAAAGTTATCCCTGTACCGTCCACAGGGGCTGTGGATGGTTTAGCTAGTGATTACAATCTTTTGATATTAAATGAGAAATTGCCTGGCGCCCCGTAGGGGACTCGAACCCCTGTTACCAACGTGAGAGGCTGGTGTCCTAGGCCACTAGACGAACGGGGCGTCTGGCGCGAGCGCAGACCTATAGGTGCTGGCCGGTGCGGGATCAAGTCCGAAGTTTGGCCGCCGTACAGCAAGCCAAAGTCCACCGTCCCAGGACTTATCTAGCGGAAGGCCTTGGAAAGGTTGACAGCTGAATCGAGGCCACGGACGCTTTCAAGCCCGCGTGCACCCGCCAGATTGGCGCCATCGAGATCGGCGCCGGAAAAATCGGCGCCTGAGAGCTCCGCCCCCGCGAAGTCGACCTTCGAGAGGTCAGCGTTGGTGAACATCACGTCCCTGAGGTCGGCGCCGGTCATGCGCGAGAACGTCAGCACGGCGTCGGTGAAATTCGCACGGTTCAGGATTGCGCCCGAAAAGTCGCACGACTTCACCACGTTCTTGCGCAAGGTGACGAGCGTGCCTTCGCCCGGCCGCGCCTCCAGCGGCTGAAAATTGGCCTCTGTCAGATCAGCTCCCCTGAAGTCTGCGCCCGATAGCTCTGCCTGCACTTTGATGCCACGCATGGTGGCGCCGGCAAATCGCGGCGCGTCCGTCAGATGAGAGTTGAGATCGGAGTAGATTGTGGGCCGGTAGATGGTGGCACCTGAAAGATCAGCGCCCGACAGATCGGCACGAATGAGGACCGCCCGGTCGAGACGCGCGCCGGAAAGGTTGGCTCCCTTCAGATTGGAGCCGGTAAAATCGGTACCGTAGAGATCTGTTCTGGCGAGACTGGCGCCCTTGAAGTCGAGTTCGGACAGATCGAGGTACGTCAGATCATGATCTGAGAAATCGATCCGGTCGCCGGCCTTCGCTTTATGGAGCAGCTCGGTGATCTGACGAGCGGTGAAATCCGCCTCGGGCGAGACCATCGTGAACGTAAATGGCTCAGCAACGGCCCTGTCCATGAGCGCGGCGGACGTGCAGGACATCATGGCGATTGCCACGGCTATCGACTTCGATGCGGGCAACCTCAGATGTGACTGCCGATACGGCATAGCTGCCATCCCTCGCCTCCTGATCGGCCGGGAATAAGTCCCATTACCATGGCCGATTCTAGGGCGGAGGCAAGTCCTGGGGGACAACACACGTGGCAAAAACGGTCTACGCCATAAGTATGCGGGGTCCGCTCATCGCGGCACCGGCCCCCAACCTCCCCCGGTCGGCGTTTCGATCACGATCCGGTCGCCGGCCTCAAGATCGGCCTCAGCGCAGCCTTCGAGTTCGACAACATCCCCGCTCGCCCGGATGATGCGGTTCTGTCCGGTCGCACCGGGTTCACCTCCCGCCAGCCCAAAGGGTGCGACGCGGCGGTAGCCCGAAAGCAGCGCAACATGCATCGGCTCCAGGAAGCGCAGGATGCGCCGCGTGCCATCCCCGCTCGTGAACTGGCCCCGGCCGCCCGAGCCGCGCCGGAGAGAAAATTCCTCCACCACGACCGGATAGCGCTGCTCCAGAATCTCAGGGTCCGTCATGCGGGTATTGGTCATGTGCACGTGAACGCCCGCTGCACCATCGAAGCCCGGCCCTGCAGGCGCGCCGGAGCAAATGGTCTCGTAATACTGCACCCGCCCATTGCCGAACGTCAGATTGTTCATCGTCCCCTGGGACGACGACAGACGCCCGAGGGCTGCAAACAGTGCGTTGGTGATGATCTGGCTGGTCTCGGTATTGCCTGCCGCCACAGGCGCGGGATGACGGGGTTTCAACATCGACCCCTCGGGAATGCAGATTTCGAGCGGCCTCAGACACCCCGCGTTGAGCGGCATCGCCGATCCCGCGAGCACGCGAAACACGTACAAGACAGCGGCACGCGTGACAGGCTCGGGTGCATTGAAACTGGTGGGCTGCTGGGGCGACGTACCTGCGAAGTCAATGCGTGCCGTGCGCGCGGTCCTGTCCACATGCACGCATACCTCGATCGCCGTTCCCTGGTCCGTCTCAACGCGGAAACTGCCACTGTCGAGAGTCGCGATCAGACTGGCGATGGCGTCCGCAGCGTTGTCCTGGATATGGGACATGTAGCGTGAAACGACATCTGCACCATAGTCTGCGCACAGCAATCCCAACTCCGCGGCCCCGCGCGCATTGGCGGCCAGCTGCGCTTTGAGATCGGAGACGTTGTGCGCCGGACTGCGTGCCGGATAGGGAGCGCGGGTCAGGAGATCGAGAATGTCGTGTTCGAGAAACCGGCCTTCGGACACGATCCGCATCGGCTCGATCAGAACGCCTTCCTCCTCGATGGTGCGCGCATTGGGACTCATGGAGCCGGGTGCAATGCCTCCGATGTCGGCGTGATGGCCGCGGCTGGCAACAAAGAACCGCGCAGACACTTGCTTCCCGCCGGACACGTCGAATACCGGCGTGATCACGGTGATGTCGGGCAGATGCGTCCCGCCGCGATAGGGCGCGTTCAGCACGAAGCTGTCGCCGGGGCGCATCTCGCCCTCGAACGCGTCGAGCACGGCGGCAACGGCACTGTCCATGCTACCCAGATGAACCGGAACATGCGGCGCGTTGGCGACGAGGTGACCATGCTGGTCGAAGACGGCACAACTGAAGTCGAGTCGCTCCTTGATATTCACCGAAACCGAGGTTTGCCGCAGCGCCTCTCCCATGTCCTCCGCAATCGACATGAACCGGTTCGCAAAAACCTCCAGAAGGACCGGATCAGGAGGACCGCCGGCGTCAGGCCGGGAGCGCGTCAGCACGCCGGTGCGGCGCAGAACCAGATTGCCATCGTGCTCGCAACGGGCCTGCCAGCCGGGCTCCACGACCACCGTCTGATGCGGCTCCAGGATAATCGCTGGTCCGTCGATCTCAGTACCCGCTGCAAGTCGCGCCCGTGACCACAGCTCCGCGGTGCGCCATTGGCCGCCGGTGAATATCGAGTGCGAGCGGCCGTGAAAGGCATCCAGACGCGGATCACTCACCGGCGCGGCGACGGCGGTTACCCCGCCCGTTCCTGCAGCCTCGACCTCGATCGCCACGATGCGGATGTTCTTGAGCGGCGAAACGAAGCCGAAGCGGCGCTGATGGAGCGCCTCGAAATCCCGGCGCATCAGCTGGGGCTCAGATAAGTCCACGGCGAGCGCCGTCTCGGAGGCCTCGTAGCTCAGATGGATGCGCGTGTTGAGTGCAATGTCGTCATAGTCGATCCCCTGCTCGATCACCGCCTCCGTGACAGTATTGCCGTCGTCAAAGATCACCTCTTCCAGCGACCTGAGAGCGTCCTGTGAAAGGGGCAAATCGACCGAGCGCTCGCGGCTTGCGCGCACCGGCGCCAGTCCGATCCCATAGGCTGACAGAAGTCCCGACAGGGGATGGACAAGGATCGTTTCGATGCCCAGCGCATCGGCGATGAGACAGGCGTGTTGCCCGCCGGCCGATCCGAAGCACTGCAGAGCGTATCCCGTCACATCGTAGCCGCGTTCGATCGACACTTTGCGGATCGCTGCCGCCATGCTTTCGACCCCGACGCGGATTGCTCCGTCCGCCACCACGGCTGGCTCGATGCCACCGCCGATTTCGGCGGCAAGACCGGCAAAGGCCGTCTCGACCGCGGCGGCATCGGGCGGAAGATCGGCGCTTCCTCCAAAAATGTGCGGCATGGCTGCGGCGATGATTTTTCCGGTCATGATATTGGCGTCGGTCAGCGTCAGCGGACCACCACGGCGATAGGACACGGGGCCAGGATCTGAGCCCGCACTTTCCGGACCGACGCGCAACCGGTGACCATCGAAACGGATGATCGAGCCGCCCCCCGCCGCAACAGTATGAATATCGAGCATCGGCACACGCAATCGCACACCGGCGACCTCGCTCTCCAACACCCTCTCGAACTCGCCTGCGAAGTGGGAGACATCAGTCGAGGTGCCGCCCATATCGAAACCAACGACACGCTCAAAGCCCGCAGCTTTGGCCGTTTGTGCCATTGCGACGATGCCGCCGGCCGGGCCTGAAAGAATGGCGTCGCGACCGCGGAAAGCCGATGCCGACGTAAGGCCACCCGCAGAAGTCATGAACCGGACGCACGCCGCCGTGCTGGAACCCGATCCGGAACTGGAGCCGGCCTGCACCGCGGCCTCGATCTGGCGCACATAGCGGCCGAGGACGGGCGACAGGTAGGCGTCGGCAACCGTCGTATCCCCGCGCCCCACGATCTTGATGAGCGGTGAGACATCGTGGCTGGTCGAGACATGCGTGAAACCGACGTTGCGTGCGAGTTTGGCGGCTTCGATTTCGTGCTCTGGGAATGCATAGCCGTGGAGGAACACGATCGCGGCAGATGTGATCCCCGCCGCGAGGGCATCTTCCATATCGCGCCGCAGCCTCTCCAGATCGAGCGGCCGCTCGACAGCGCCATCGGCGCGCACTCGCTCATGTGCCTCGATCACACGCTCATGGAGCAAGCCGGGCTTGACCACGCGCAACGCAAAGATGTCGGAGCGCGCCTGGTTGCCAATCTCCAATTGATCTCGAAACCCCGCCGTGATGATGAGAACCGTCCGTGCACCTTTGCGCTCGAGCAGGGCGTTGGTGGCAACCGTCGTCCCCATATGCAGAGCGCCGATGGCATCATGGGGGATCACGTCTTCAGGCCCAAGCCCAAGGGCCTGGCGGACGGCATGAAGCGCTGCATCATCATAATGAGCCGGATTGACGGACAGCAGTTTGCGGGCCTGAAGCGTCCCATCAGGATGGCGCGCCACGACGTCGGTGAACGTTCCGCCACGATCGACGAAGAATTGCCACCGGCCGCGGCTGTGGGATGTCATATGGGTTACTCGTAACTGGCAGGGCTGGAACCGGGCTAGAGGCTCTGGGCACCTGCGTCAATTCCATCACTCCCCTCTCGACGCCCCACCCCCTTCATAATCGTGAAAAAAGCGGATACAGCAGGGGTTATGACCGACGAAGCGATCGTGGAGTCCTTGACGCGCGCGGGCCGGGGGCGCGTGCGGTCTGCGCTCTCCCGCCTCGCTCGCAGACTTGGCTTATACCGGCTGCTGGGCCGGCGCAGCGCCACCCAGTCGACGGCGTTCACGGGCGCCTTCGTTGCCCTGGCAGCCAAAATGGCCGCGGCAGACGGCGTGGCGGTCAGGGCAGAAGCCGACGCCTTCGAGCGGTTCCTCGAAGTGGCACCCGATGAGTTTAAAGGTATCCGGCGGATCTATGATCAGGCCAAGGAGGACGTTACCGGCTTTGAGATCTATGCCGACCGGATCGGGCAGATGCTCAAAGATGATCCCGCAACCAAGCGCAGCGTCCTTGAGTGCCTTCTCATGATCGCCTGTGCCGACGGAGTTCTGCACCCCGCTGAGGATCACTACCTGAAGAAGGTTGCCTGCCGTTTCGGCTACTCAGATGTTGAGTTCAGCTCGATTCGGGCGCTGTTCATTCACGATCCTGAGAGTCCCTTCGCCATACTCGATCTGCCCCCCGACGCCTCCATCGCGGATATCCGGACCAGGTACCGCAAACTTGTGCGCGCCAACCACCCCGACCGCCTCATGGCAAAAGGCGCGCCACCCGCCGTTGTGAAAGCCGCCACTCAAAAGCTCGCAGCCATCAATACGGCTTACGAGAACATCTTGAAAACGCACACAGCTGGAGGCAGCGGGTGAGCACGGCCACCGTGATAACAAGTCCCGACAGTCCGCTCGTCTCGGCCCTCGCTCCCTCGCCCAACATCGAACCGCGGCTGGGTGGCGCCCGGCCAGCGATACTCATCATGCATTACACAGGCCTTGAGACCGTCGAGCGCGCCATCGAGGTGCTATCGCGTCCCGACTGCAAGGTGTCGTGCCACTACGTCATCGGCGTCGATGGACGCATCGTGCAGATGGTGGCTGAAAGCATGCGCGCCTGGCACGCCGGCGTTTCGAGTTGGCAGGGCGAAACCGACATCAATTCCGCCTCGATTGGGATCGAGATCCAAAACCCCGGTCATCACCTGGGCTACCCGGATTTTCCCGTAGAGCAGATGCGCGCAGTCATCACACTCAGCAAAGACATTATCGCGCGCAATCAAATCAGGCCTGACATGGTCCTGGCCCACTCGGACGTGGCGCCGCGCCGAAAGATAGATCCCGGTGAGAAGTTTGATTGGTCCGCCTTGGCGCTCGCAGGCGTCGGGCATTGGGTGGAGCCGGACCCCGTTGACGACAGCGACGCGGGACTGGAGGCAGGATGCGACGGCCCGGAGGTCGAGGAAGCGCGGCGGCTGCTCTCGGCTTATGGCTATGGGATTGCAGAGGACGGGCCCATAGACGATGATATGATTTACGTTCTGCGTGCCTTCCAGCTTCACTTCCGCCCGGCGCGGGTGGACAGCCGCCTGGATCACTCCACACTTGCTACGCTGCGCCGTCTCGTCGAAAGACGCCCAGCACCCGGAGGGCCGGCGCCGTTACCGCTCGCGTAAGAGGCGACCGGGAACGGTACGGCGCCCGATACACACGCTGCGTCTCAGCATCCGTTTGTTGAAATTCCGGCCGCGTCGAAGACATGGCCCGTCAGTTGGCGGCCCTTGCGGCTTGCGAGATAGAGTGCCAAGGCGGCAATATCGCCTTCAGATGTGAGGCAAGCGCCGCCCCGGGTATCGACGATGGTCGCGCGGGGACCGATCGCATTGATACGGATCGCTTCACCCGACCAGCGCTGCGCTTCGATCCGGGTCATGGCGGCCAGAACGGTTCTCATGTAGCCCGCCACGGCGGCTTCGTGTGCGCTCAAGGCCAGCGGCATCATCACGGCATTGAGGATCATGCCCTCACTCCACGTCACAGCCATGCGATTGGCGGCGATGCGCGTAATCTCCGCGGCACACGAGAGCTTGGAATTGACCAGCGTCTCGATGGAGGCCTCATCGCCGGCAGAGGCGCACTCCTCAGCCGTCACGTCGATCAGATTGACAACCGCATCGATGCCGCCCAGCGTGCGGGCGGCGTTCTGAGCGAATGTGGTTGCAGACAGTGTGTCGCCCAGGGCACCATCAAACAGGTGCAACTCGGCAGCGTTGGCCGCCAGAAGCGCCGCGATCTCAGTCATCTCGGGCGAGCGCTCGGGGGCTTGCACGACGAGACGCGCCTTGCGCTCCGCAAGCTCGCGCACGAGATCGACACCGAGATGGGATCTCAAACCGGTCACGAGTACGCGCGCGCCCGCCAACTCCGGATAGGTTTCGACACCAGGAAAACGCGCAACGACGCTCATGAACATGGGACCAAAGCTCCTCGAATGACGCCGGGGGCGAAGATGTCCGGCTGTGACGATACCACGCCGATTCGCCTAACGACATCTAAACAGCGCGGCGATTCGGCCAGCCCTTGGGCCCACCCATGACCGAACCGCGGCTCAATTGCGCTCAAATCCGGCCTTCAACTGTGACATCGCGAGAAACCCAAGCGATGCAATGGAGCAACGGACAGCGGCGCAATCGCCGGGGGCGCTGTGGAAAAGTGGTGGATTGACGGCCATCGCAATTGCTTTCCCGTGCCGAGCGCGACGATCCTCACCTAGCTGATTCCAAAAGTTTCCAGGATTGCGCCAATGTCTGCCAGACGCCCACCGACGCGACACCCATCGCAGACCACGTCCGCGGCGTCCGACGCCTTCGTGCTGGTCGCCATGGCCCTGGTCGTGGCCGCAATCGTCGTTGGCTTGCACCTGCACGCGCAGTTCCCTCTCGGCATGGCCGGTCTCGTCGGCGCCTCCCTGTTCCTCGCTTTGGCCGGGTTCAAGGCCTGGCAACACGGCGTTGCTGAGCGTGAAGCCCTGGCCCGCGAGCTCGAACGCCTTGCAAGAGAAGATGGGACGCACCGCCAGGAAGATCGTGTCCAGCCACCCAGGCCGCCAAGCAGACCTGAGGAGATGATGCATCCAACGGCTGTATCGCGTCCGGCGCCCCATCCCGTCATGGAACCACCCCACCCAGGGCCGCTGGCGCATGTCGCGCCCGCAGATGTTGAGGGAGGTTATGTTGCCGATCTCAGTCCCCCTGATCTGGATGTTTATCCGCCTGAGTCGATAGACAGCATCGACCTGCTCGAGCAGCCCGAAGAACCGCCGGCGACCCAAGGCGTCAGCGAAGACGACGTGGAGTTGCTCCAGCAGCGGATCAAGGACATGCTGGCCAAGGTCACAGCCGCTGAGAAAGCCCGCCCAGCCGGGTCCGGTATGGCGAATGCCGACGAGGATCCGGGCGTCACACCCGCGGCTGCGATGGGCATCGAAGCGTCCCTGGATGCCCTGAAATCCGCTTCGCGCACGATGCGCGGAACGTCGGCCGACTTTGCCCGCTCCGGCGCCCCCGGTGTTCACAATGACGCAATGACATCCACACAACGAGGCATCGCCCTTCCTCCTGCGGACAGCGCGCCGCCTGTGCCAGCCGAACCGGTTGATCACGAGAAGAACGATCAGATCAGCAAGGTCGCCGCAGCCATTTCCGAAGGGCGGGTCGACGTCATGCTGGAACCCATCCTTCTGCTCGGCAACCAGGCCACCCAGCACTACGAGGTATCAATCCGTGTCCGTGGCAAGGATGGAGAGGATCTGGGCGCATCGCAGACCACCGAGGAACTTGCTGGTCGCGGCCTCCTCCCGCTGTTCGATGCCGCGCGCGTCGTGCGCAGCGCCGTGATATCGGAACGGCTTGCTGCAAAAGGCAAAGCAGGCTCCGTCTTCACGCATGCCAACGGGGAATCCCTGACAGCCCCTTCGTTTTCCATCGACGTTCAGCAAGCCGTCGCCGCAAACCGCGCCGGTGCCCGTCAACTCGTACTCACCTTTCAGCAATCGGACATTCGCTCATTCCGCCTCGCCGAGCAGCGCGCCGTTGCCGCACTCGCCGCCTTGGGGTTCCGGTTTGCAATCGGTGGGCTGACGGATCTGGACATGAACTTCGAAGCGATGGCACGCGCCGGATTTGGATTTGTGAAGCTCGACGCCCGGGTCCTTACAGAAGGACTGCCCCACCCCGGCGGATTGATCCCAGCAAGCGATGTATGCCAGAACCTCGCCGCGCAGGGCTTTGCTGTCATTGTTGAAGGGATCGACAGCGAGGATGTGCTTGCTCGCGTGTTCGGTTTCGGCGTCATTCTCGGTCAGGGCGTGCTGTTTGGCGGACCTAGGTCCGTGCGGGCCGATGTGGTCGCCCGTCGCGATCAGGCGGCGGCATGAACTGCATGCCAGAGCACGGTGACCGCGGTACAGTGTCGATGACGCGCCGCTTCCCCCGGTGACGAGATCAGGCTAGTCAGTTCGCATGACATCGACCAGCGTTCGTGGCGCCATACCCATTGTCACTTCCATCGCACCGTTTTCACGGAACCGAGTTGCCTGGCTCGTCGATATCTGGGGCGTCATGCACAATGGTGTGCGGCCCTACAATAGTGCTGTTGCTGCTTGTAGAGCATTCCGCCAGCAGTCCGGCGTGGTACTTCTGCTCTCTAACGCGCCCCGTCCGCACACCTCCGTTGCAACACAACTCAGCAGGATTGGCGTTTCGCCAGACGCCTACGACGGCATCTTGACCTCTGGCGATGCCGCACGCGCGCTGATCCAGGAGTCTGCGGGAGCGGGCGAGCGAATTGCACATCTTGGGCCAGAGCGCGACCGGGCACTGTTCGATGGGATCGCAATCCTGGCCTCGCCCATCGAAGCCGCCCAGACCGTCGTCTGCACCGGCCTCAATGATGACGAGACGGAAACACCGCAGACTTATGCAGACGTGCTGGACCATATGGCGCGCACTGGCGCGCGCATGATCTGCGCCAATCCTGACATCACAGTGGAACGGGATGGCCGTATCGTCTATTGCGCCGGGGCCATTGCCGAGGCTTTCGCCCGGTTGGGCGGGCGGGTCGACTATGCTGGCAAGCCGCATGCTCCCATGTATCGTCTGGCGCTGGAGCGGCTGGCATCAATGACCGGATCGCAGGTCTCACGTCAGGCGGTCTTGGCAATCGGTGACGGCGTGAGGACCGATATCGAAGGGGCAGCCGGTGCCGGGCTTGATTGCATCTATATCGCGAGCGGTATCCACCTCGGGCCTGGCGCGCCGCTGACCGGTGACGCCCTTTCAAAACTTTTCGAGGTCACACCCGCACGCCCCATCGCAGCGATGGCCGCGCTCGCGTGGTGACCCACCAACGCTGCGATATCCCCCGTCCTTGCGCACTGAACATTGCAGCCCCGATGGGTTGACGAGCCCCTGCTTCAAGTTGCAGTGGCGAGCTGAAAATTGCCGTGCAATGATCTGTTGGCGGCACATCTCCGCTCGGAGGCGGGACTAACCCATGCGATGGCGCAGGACAGTTCAGCTGGCTTTGACCGCGGCGTTAGCCGGAGCCGGCCTCGTCATCCTGCTCCAGGCCAACGATTTTGGAGTGACCAGAACCGGCACCACCACTGAGCCCGTTCCCGCCCGTGATCTCGTCCACGCCGATTCACATTCACAGAACGGGCAGACCGGTGTGTGGGTCGAACCGGTCCGGCGCGTCAAACCTGTGACGCCGCCCGGGGATATGCCGGATGATGTCCCCGTTCCCCTGCGCAAACCGATCCCTTCTGAGGCCAGCACGCGGGAAGCAGCCCCCTCGGCAGGCCCATAAAGATAGCGCGGCCGCCACTCGGGCATGGACCACAGCGTGGTCCGCACAGGCGTTCGGTTGCGGCTTTTTTTCTTTCCCGTGCAGCGCGGATCAGACGAAATGCGGGGAGCGTTAAGGCCACGAACACCGCTGCGATTGTCGAGGAGCTGTCACATCTCATATTTGGCTGCTGTCGCAGCCGCCGGCGGGCAACGTTCGCCAGATTCGCTACACCGGCTGTCGTTCGATCCCAGATTGACCCGCTGGGGAGCGTAATCCTCAACGAGCCTGACCAAAACGGCCTCGACGAGATGAAGATCGCGCACCTCGATCGCGGTTCTAAGCAATGAAAGCTCGCGCTCCAGGCGTTCTGAACTGACGAATGGCTCGTTGGACCGGAATATCTGCGGATGTTCGGTCTTGGACGTTTCCTCTCCAATCAGCAGTTCTTCGTAGAGCTTCTCTCCTGGCCTCAACCCCGTATATTTGATCTCGATATCGCCCGTCGGGTTGGACTCGTCGCGGACTTCCAAACCTGACAACCGGATCATGATCCGAGCCAGATCATCGATCTTCACAGGCTCGCCCATGTCGAGATGAAACACATCTCCACCCTGGGCCATGGCACCTGCTTGAATGACGAGCGCAGCCGCTTCAGGGATCGACATGAAGTAACGCACAATATCCTTGTGCGTGACGGTGACGGGACCGCCCACCGCAATCTGCTTGCGAAAGCGCTGCACGACCGAGCCGGAACTGTCCAATACATTTCCGAAGCGCACCATTGAAAACACGGTTCGAGAATTCGTTGTGGCCATCGTCTGCAAAATCAGCTCGGCGAGCCGCTTCGATGCACCCATCACGTTGGTTGGACGCACGGCCTTGTCGGTGGAGATCAAAATGAACCGCTCGACGCCTTGGCGCTCGGCGCACTGCGCCACCAATTTCAGCCCGAACACGTTGTTTTGGAGCCCGGCAATGACATTGCTTTCCACGATGGGAACATGCTTGTAGGCCGCCGCGTGATAAATGGTCTCGATGCGATACTTGGAGATGGTCTCCGAAATGAGCGCCTCGTCGAGAACAGACCCAAGCACGGCATGTATCTCAGGTGCCGGGGTCTCCGTCGTCGACGCTTGCTGCCTGTCCGATAACTCTGTCTCAATTTCGTAGAGCGCCAGTTCGGACACGTCGAGGAGAACAAGCTTTGCGGGCCGTTGAAGCATGATCTGCCGCGAAAGCTCCGAGCCGATCGACCCGCCCGCCCCGGTGACGAGCACCGATTTTCCACGGATCGTGCGTTGGAGAATTTCCGGATCAGGTTTAACGGTGTCTCGCCCCAACAGATCGCCGACGGCAACGGCCCGGAGTTCATTCACCCCAATTCGCCCAGAAGCTACGTCTTCATAGTCGGGAAGAATGAGAATCCGCACGTCGCGTTCTTTAAGTTCATTCAACGTCGCCCGCAGTTCCCGCCGTTCGTTGTGCGGAAGGGCCACGAGGATTTCCTTGATCGAATGACGCGCGATCAGCCGTTCCAGATCCTTAGGCGCGTGAACCTTGACACCACCGACAAATTGGCCGCGCATCGTTGGAGAGGGATCGACGAATGCAGCGACATAGCGATCCGGAACTCGCCGGATGATTTGAAGCAGCCCGACCCCCATATCTCCCGCACCATAGATCAGAACAGGCGTGGGGTCCTTGAAGGACCGGCTCAGTGCGATGCGAATTCCGGCAGACTTCAGGAGCACGCCGCCCAAAATTCGCGATCCGATGATGAGCAGAGCGCCCAACACCGCGAATGGGAGCACGATTGATCGAGGTATACCCCATTGCCCGGATAGAAATACGATCGTGGCCCAGATCAGAACAGCCAGTCCCATGCTCAGGCCGATCTGCACCATCCCCTGAAACCCGATGAATCGGGTGACCATCTTGTAGAGCCCCGTCCGGAAGAACGTTGCTACTGTAATCACAGGTCCGAGAGCGAACAGCGTCAACTGCAAGGGGTTGTCTGGAAGGAACAACCGCTGATAGCGCAGCGACAACACCAGCCAGAGAGCAAAAGCTATTAGAGTCAGATCCGCCAGGATGAGCACGGTGCGCTTGTAGTTGCGCGGCATACTGAGAATTTTACGCAACAGGCGCGGGGTCGCGACATGTTCGTTCGTCGGGGTATTCACCAGGCCGGCCTCCGCCCGTTCAGTCCTGACCCGGAGGTGAGCACCTGCCGGCTAAAGCCCCATCTGCCGAACTGGCCCAAACTGAAATGGCCTAAACTGAAATGAGCCAAGCCGCGATCGCTCAAGCCGGATGTCGGCAAATTCCCAAGCATAACCCGCAGCCCCAGTTTCGCAATGCAACAGTCTAGTCGATGCGCCCGCAGGATCAAGCCGTTGCCTGGCACCTTCGCCTTAGGTCTCAATCATCGGGCTGATCGGCAATCCGAGCCAGATATCGCGCATAGTCGGATGAACCCAGAGCCCGCGCTAGACGCGCCAAATCGCTACTCGAAACGAACCCCATGCGGTAGGCCACTTCCTCGGGGCACGCGACGCGAAGTGCCTGTCGCTTCTCCAGCGCACGAACGAAGTCGGACGCCTCTGCCAGGCTGTCCGGCGTGCCTGTATCGAGCCAGGCATACCCGCGCCCCATCCGCTCGACCTGCAACAGGCCAAGATCGAGATAGGCACGGTTGACATCTGTGATCTCAAGTTCGCCCCGCGCAGAGGGCTGAAGATTTGCCGCAATGTCCACAACACGGTGGTCGTAGAAGTAAAGCCCCGTGACGGCCCAATTGGACGCCGGCTTCGTGGGCTTCTCCTCGATCGACAGCGCGCGGCCCTGTGGATCGAAAGCGACGACGCCATAGCGCTCTGGATCGGCGACATGAAACGCAAAAACCGTCGCTCCTGTTTCGCGGCGGGCGGAAACATGCAGAAGATCCACAAGCCCGTGCCCGTAGAAGATGTTGTCGCCCAGGATGAGTGCGGACCGATCTGCGGCCACGAAATCAGCGCCGATGATGTAGGCCTGCGCAAGACCTTCGGGTTTTGGCTGCTCCGCATAGGCGAGGTTGATGCCCCAGTTAGCGCCGTCACCCAGCAGCCGCTTGAAATTGGGCAGATCTTCGGGTGTCGAAATGATCAGAATATCGCGAATACCGGCCAGCATCAGCGTGGTCAGAGGATAGTAGATCATCGGTTTGTCGTAGACGGGCAGCAACTGCTTGGAGGTGACGAGCGTCATCGGATAGAGCCGCGTGCCCTTGCCCCCGGCCAGAATAATACCCTTCATTGTGCTGCCTCGCCCCCCGGTCGATTCCGCCCCGCATCCCCAGTCCAGGAATCATAGCAGACTAGGGCGGCTTGAAATATTGCCGATGCACGAGGTCCCTTTGGCGCCCGATTGCGCCGCTGCAACCCAAGATGGCCGGCAAAGAAAAAGGCTGGTCTCAAGACCAGCCTTTCGCTTCTTGCGTGGCCGGAACTGGATCGCACCCGTTCCGGCAGGCGTCAGTCAAGCCCTACTTGGGGGATGAGCAGCTATAAGACGCCAAAACAGCAGATGAAACCAGAGGTACTCGAGACGGCTTCGGAGCACCTGCCGGTAGTTGAACTCGCGCACGATACCTGGATTTGGACCTGCGTGCTGCTGCATGGAGAACTCCTTCGGAGTCGTGGCACCGCCACCGAACAAGAGGCAAGCCCCCTGCTCCAATCACGCAACCGCAGAAGCATTGCGCCCGTTACCCTGCCGGGTTTTGGCGCGCGAAGCCCTGTCATGTGAATGTTGGATCGGTGTCGGCGGTCGTGGACGGCTCTGCGGAGATGACTTGGTGCGCACCAGCTAAACACTCCCTCGGATGGGCCCGTCCCTGCCCACCTCGCGCCTAGCCAGTCATGGAAGCCGGTCGTCTTGCACCGGCACAGAGTAATCAAGGGTAGTTGCCCTCAAAGGCTCTGACGCACACACCCCACCGTGCGCTCTCTCAGCCCCGAATGGACTGACGGACCCACGGCACGAGGCTCTCCCCGCTACCTGTGGATAATATGTGATTCGTTCTCCTATCGTGTGACGCAATCTGCAGCGATCTCTGCCCTCCGTTCAGGCAGTGTCATGCCTCGGCAGCACTCCGGTCGCCGACGCGTCACACGGCGTCAGCAACGCGCGCGGCACCCTTCACCGCCTTCTGGACCTTCTCGAAGGCACGAACCTCGATTTGCCGGATACGCTCCCGGCTCACTCCGAACTCTGTCGAGAGATCTTCGAGGGTGACCGGCTCGTCGGTCAGCCGCCGCGCCTCGAAAATCCGGCGCTCCCGCTCGTTCAATGTCTCCAGTGCGTCGCTGAGAAAGCTCCGGCGGCGGCTCAACTCTTCGCTCTCGACAAGCCGCTCTTCCTGATCCGGCGTCTCGTCGACGAGCCAATCCTGCCATTCGCCCGCCTCCGAATCTGCCCGCACAGGAGCATTAAGCGAAGCGTCCCCGCTAAGCCGCCGGTTCATCGAAACGACGTCGTCTTCGCTCACCCCAAGCTTGCGGGCGATCGCCTTGACGTGCTCGGGCCGCAGGTCGCCTTCCTCGAGCGCCTGCAGTTGTCCCTTCGTCCGGCGCAAATTGAAGAACAGCTTCTTTTGCGCCGCCGTGGTCCCCAGTTTGACAAGGCTCCACGAGCGCAGGATGTATTCCTGAATCGACGCACGGATCCACCACATCGCATAGGTGGCAAGCCGGAACCCGCGATCCGGATCGAACCTCTTGACCGCCTGCATCAAACCGACATTACCCTCAGATATGACCTCGCCAATCGGCAGGCCATATCCGCGATAACCCATCGCAATGCGCGCTACGAGGCGCAGATGTGACGTAATCAGCTTCTCGGCCGCTTCCTGGTCGGCGTGCTCCTGCCATGCCTTGGCCAGCATGAATTCTTCATGCGGTTCAAGCATCGGGTATTTGCGAATGTCCTCCAGATAGCGCGAAAGCCCCTGAGAGCCGCCCGCCAGTACTGGGAGTGATTTGGCTGCCATTGTTCCCTGTCTGGGTGGCGATCAGCGTGGCGCCGATCGCAACCCTGCTCCATAGATTTGCTGGATGGGATTAAAGCGCCAAACGATGCCATTTTGAAGGTGGTTACCGCGATTTAACCCGGCCACGAAAGGTTGCGCGGATTTAATCCTCCGCGGGCCTGCTTGCGCTCGATATTCGGGCAATCCGAAATTGCGGACCGAAATCTGAATTAGCGCGCCGTTTTCCTGCGCACGTCACGGTTCACGGTTCAAGACGATGGAAGTGTGACGTTTGCGCTCGTTCCATACCCTCAAGCGCATACACAGCGTGTCAATGATCGTTGTGCTGACGTGCCTTGGCAGCGAGTTCGATATCGATGCGATCAGCCCACGAGCGCCCATCGATTTCCCGATCAACCCGATCGGTGCGCGCGGTGTTCGGCCACAAGGCAACGACGCTCAGCACCAGGAGTGCACCAAGCCAGATGAACACATCGAGCACGCTGCCCGAGAGTGCGAATTCCTTGTCGTGACCAGCCAGGATCAAAACAACATACAGCGCTGCGAGCAGCTTGAAACGCAGACCCATGAGGATCGTTCCCTGGCTAGATCGAACAGGAGGTGATCTGACAAGACTAACCCGCAAGGAGTTAATGTCCCCTGAGCAGAACCTCTCGCATGCTGTCCATCATGCCGATTTGCTGCGGCGCTTGCGGACGACGGCTGCGCCAGGCTGGGCCGGCACGGGATCGCGCAACGCGGCGAGCAGGCGCGCCATGTCACCGGGTAGATCACTCTTAAAATTCAGTGACCTTTCGCTGACCGGGTGCTCGAAACCAAGCTCGGCCGCATGCAACGCCTGACGATCCAAGGCGTCGAGCGCTGCTCGGGCGCCGGCAGGCAGGCGCGCTGCGCGGGTCTTGAACCCGCGTCCATAAACCGGGTCGCCGAGCAGGGGGTGGCCGACATGGACCATGTGAACCCGGATCTGATGGGTCCGTCCCGTCTCCAGCGTCAGCCGCTGGA
>CAZZPH010000024.1:0-18189 GCA_964655725.1 uncultured Hyphomicrobium sp. | reverse complement strand
GCCCATGTCGTCTCATCCGCCTTCAAGGGCCTGCCGCGCGTGCGTCAACACCAGTTGGTCTACGAAGCATTCGGGGGCCAGATGGGCAATGTGCTGCACGCCCTTCAATTGACGACCGCGGCGCCGGAACGCTGACCGGTGGCCGAATGCCGGCATCCGCGGCCAATTGACAATGACCGGTCCGCGCCCCCATTTACGCCATTCTGATACGCGGCTCCACGACTGAAAGGGGCCGCAAATCGTCCAAGGAGCGACAGAACCATGAGTGAAGCCGACGTTCATGCCAGGATCAAGGAGACCATCGACGCCAACGACGTCGTGCTCTTCATGAAGGGCAACGCCCAGTTCCCGCAATGCGGCTTCTCCGCGACGGCCGCCAAAATTCTCCAACACCTCGGCGTCCCCTTCAAGGACATCAACGTGCTGGAGGACATGGAAATCCGCGACGGCATCAAAAGCTATTCCAACTGGCCGACGATTCCACAGCTTTACATCAAGGGCGAGTTCATCGGCGGTTGCGATATCATGCGCGAGATGTTCGAGGCCGGCGAATTGCATGATCTCGTCTGCGAGAAGGGCGTTCCGCACAGCCATCAGCACGGCTGATCATTGGGCGCTTTGTCGGGTTGCCAGACTTGAAGCGGTGGGGTCGCGTACCGGCACGGGCGCGGCCCTTACGTTTTGGAGCCCCGCCGGCGCTTGCAGCGCTTCCCCATCACTCGGGAGTGAGGTAGCGCAATGCGGCGGAGGAGACGGCCCCGCCCACGACGCAGGGTATGCCGAGTTGAACCTGGCCCATGGCGCTGGCCGCAACACACCCGAGCGCAAGCACGGTTTGGCCGGCCTGACCCCACCACGCAAAATCACGTCGCGACTGAGGCCCCTTCGCCTTCAACTCGTCGATGGCCGCCACCGCATCGCGGCGGATCCGTGCGGTCTCGAACGTCTCCGCAGCCAGGATCACCTCGCGCAGTTCCCGGCGCACGTTCTCATCGGGTTGCTGATTCATCTGCGCCTTCATGGCGTCGAGCAGCTCTTTGTCACGGGTGGCGTTGGAGGCCAGCGTCCATTTCGCCATCGCCGCAATGGTGAGGCGCTCGACGTTGTTTTTCTCGCCTGCCCATTGCAGTGAGGAGACAATGCGCCCCAGCGCAACCTGCGAGCCGGAGCCGAAATAATATCCCCAGTGCGCATCGAGCACGAACGCGCCCTCATCGAGCGGCAACTGCGCAAGCGTCTTGCCCTCCCCATAGACATGATGCTCGATCAGCACTTTGCGCGCGGGCATGCGCTCACTGAAGGCCAGCAGCACGTCGCGCCAGTTGGGCATGTCGGAAAACGCGATGGCCTTCACCAGGATCACCTGATCCTCGGGCGGCATTGGGAACATGGCGGCGATGAGCCGGGGTGCGTCTGCGGGATTGGCCCCCAGAACGCCAGCGATGAAGCCGACGTGAACCCCCGCCTGCTCGAGTTCACGCAAGAGCCCGAGTTCTCCCATCGCGCGCACCGCTGCGGGCAGCTTGTCAGGCTCAGGGTTGGTGCGATACTCGTTGACCCATTTCATCACCGCCTCTGCCTTTGCAAATGGGTCAGCAGGAGGCTTGTCCGACGTCTTCGAGGCAGCTGAGGCCACTATCGGACAGACGAGACAGAGGACACTGAACATCACAATGATTGGGCGCATGAGCGGAGTCCCAGGTCCCTGACGGCTTGGATCAGAGCCCTAGGACGCGCTGTCCCGTGGCGGTTTTGTGGCGCCAGCGCCCCGAGGGCAATAACGTCTCGATGGAGCACGTCTCAGCGGCGGGTCTGAACGGCGCGTGCGCGATCCCGGGCGGCCTCCAGCAGGCCCTTTTCGAACAGCGCGGCCTCCGCATCGCGCCGCTTGTGCAGCCCCGACATGCTCGCGGGCCAAAGCCGCTTCATCGCCCGGATCTGGTCCGGCACCTTGTCGAACTCCCGCGTCTCCATCAGGTCGCGGATGTTGCGCATCTCGGTGCGCTTCTCCCCGGTGAGGCTCGGTCCGCGATTATAGACGAGCGAGACCAGCGCGCCGAAGCTGTCGGGCGGCAGCTCGCGCGCATTGGGAAACACCGAGATCACGAGCTTGGCAAAGCGGGGCAGGTCGGTATTGAGGAATACCTCTCGCGCCGCCTCCCACGAAACGTTGATGTCGGCGAAGTCTGCCACCATAGCGGCGGCCGCCTCCCCCTTCTTACCGATCGCCGCCGACAGTCGCTCCAGTTCGTCGGCCTTTAAATGCCCACCCCAGACGCTCTTGAACGTGTCCAAGGTGTGGTATCCTAGATCGAAGGTAAAGCCGATGGTGACGCCGGACGACAACCCCGGCCAGGACGGCTTGGCATACTTTGCCTCATAACTTTCTCGTGTTCCCACCTCCATCGCGATCATGAGGTCGATCGCCTCAGAGGATACCAGCTTGCGCAGCTCCTCCCCGCTCAGCGGTGGGGCCTGCAGAGGCGGGCGGTCTCCTTTGTCGCGATCGTCGGGCTCCCGACCCGGCGACGAGTCGCTGGGGGGACGCGCGCGACCCGTATCCGTGGTTTTGGCGATGTCCTGAGTAATATTCGCGAGCTGCTGCGAAAGGTCTTGGATCTGTTCCTGGCTTGCGGCCAGTTCCTCCGCCGCGATGCGCCGCTCCTCAGAATATTGCCACTCGCGCCACAGGAAGCCGCCTCCCAGGCTTGCAACGATCACGAGGCCTGCGACCAGGATCCACCATTGACGCCGCTGCCGCTCCAGCACTTCCAGCCGCAGCTTGTCGCTTTCCTGCTCGGCGCGAACCTTGTCGAGCTCGGCGTTCTTCATCGCCTCGGCCTGCGCCTTCTCGAACGCGATGCGCGCCTGCTCGGCCTTTTCACTCTCGGCAACAAACTCCTGCTGCAGCAACGTGGGTTCGGGAGCATCTTTCGGCCGGCGCGCGGCCCAGGCCTTTGCGTTGCCGATCTCGACGCCGCGCAATAAAAGCGCCTCGGCGCGCCCCTTGCCTGCCCAGCGCATGGCCTGCTCGGCATAGGCTGTGTGTTCGCGGATCCAGTCGATATCGGTATTGAGCGCCTTGGCGAGTGCATTCAGTCCGCGGCCAAACGAACGGCCCTCACCCGAGAAGAAGACATAATTCAATCTTTTGAGGCGCTGGGGGGTGTCGGCCTCGGCGACCTCGCGCCACACGACGGGAATGATGCGCTTGCCCAGATCCTCGGTCCGGCTGATTTCCCAACCGACGCGTTCGGAGCTCATGCTGTCCGGGGAGATGATGAAGACCACAGTATCAGCGGCCTGGATCAGCCGGTCGAGCCTCTCTTCCCACGGTTCACCGGCAACAATGTCGTGCTTGTCGAGATAGGGCTCGAATCCGGCCGCCTCCAACGCCAACAGCAGGTCTTCCGCAAACGCGCCATCTTTGCGGGAATACGAAATAAAAACTTTAAGTCGCTGTCCGATCCCAACGGCGGTCATGTCGCAGCGCCCACCCACGGCAATAATGAATTAGACCACGCCTTACCTCACCCGGCAACCTCCGAACACCTTGACCTTCAGCGCCGCGCGGCCAATGTTCCGGCCCATGTCAGAATTCCCGTCCGATGACGACACCGGCCCGGCCGAGGTGCGCGCAGATGACCCGCCTGCCGGCCCCGAAGTGATCGCGACCTATCTCAAGACCCTCACCTCGGCGCCAGGCGTCTACCGGATGCTCGACCGCGAGGGCAACGTCCTCTACGTCGGCAAGGCCCGCAATCTGAAAGCGCGGGTATCGAACTATGCGCGCGGTGGCGGACACTCCAATCGCATTCAACGCATGATCGGGCTGACGGCGGGGATGGAATTCGTCACGGTGCGCACCGAGGCGGAAGCGCTCCTTCTCGAAGCCAACCTGATCAAGCGCTTCCGGCCTCGCTTCAACGTGCTGATGCGCGATGACAAGTCCTTTCCGTACATCCTGATCCGGCGCGACACGCCCGCACCCCAGATTTTGAAACACCGCGGAGCGCGCACCGTGAAGGGTGATTACTTCGGACCCTTCGCCTCGGCCGGCGCGGTGACGCGCGCTATCGGCATGCTCCAGCGCGCATTTCTTCTGCGTTCGTGCTCCGACAGCGTCTTTGAGGGGCGAACACGGCCCTGCCTGCTGTTCCAAATCAAGCGCTGTGCAGGCCCGTGCACCCAGGAAATCCCGGATACCGAGTATGCAGCACTCGTCGAGGAGGCGGTCCGGTTCCTGCGCGGAGAAAGCCAGAACGTTCGCGAGATGTATCAACGCCTCATGCAGGAGGCGTCCGACAATCTGGAGTTCGAGCGCGCCGCCAAGTACCGCAACCGCCTGTGGGCGCTGGCGCACGTACAGGCCGATCAGGCGATCAACCCGGACAACATCGACGAAGCCGACGTGTTCGCGGCTTATCAGGAGGGCGGGCAGACTTGCATCCAGGTGTTCTTTTTTCGCGCCGGCCAGAACTGGGGCAATCGTGCCTATTATCCCAAGGCCGACAAAAGCGTTCCGGTCGATGAGGTCCTGGCAAGCTTCGTGGCCCAGTTCTACGATGACAAACCAGTCCCGCGCCTGATCCTCCTTTCGCACGAGTTCGCGGACCGTCTTCTCTTGGCCGAGGCGCTCGCTACCAAGGCTGAGCGCAAGGTCGAGGTCCGGGTCCCAGAACGCGGCACCAAGTCGGGACTTGTCGAGCACGCGCTCCAGAATGCGCGTGAGGCGCTGGGCCGCAAGCTCGCCGAAACATCCTCTCAAGCGCGTTTGCTGGAGGGCGTGGCGGAGCGCTTTTCCTTAAGCGAGAGCCCGCGCCGCATCGAGGTCTACGACAACAGCCACATCTCCGGCACCAACGCGATCGGCGCGATGATCGTGGCCGGCCCTGAAGGCTTCATGAAATCCGCCTACCGGAAATTCAACATCAAGTCGGAAACCCTCACGCCCGGCGACGACTACGGCATGATGCGCGAGGTCTTGACGCGACGCTTCAAACGGCTTGCCGCGCTCGAGTACGACCTGCGGCCCGCCAAGGATATGAGCGGAGAGGACACGACCGCGGGAGATCAAACGTTTCCTGACCGGCCTGATCTGGTGGTGATTGATGGCGGAGCCGGACAACTCGCCGTCGCCACTGAGGTGCTGGCCGATCTCGGGCTGGAGGACATTCCCGTTATCGGTGTCGCCAAGGGGCCCGACCGGGATGCGGGGCGCGAACACTTCCATCTGCCCAACCGCCCCCTGCCCTTCATGCTCGAGCCGCGTGATCCCGTCCTCTACTTTATCCAGCGCCTGCGCGATGAGGCGCACCGCTTCGCCATCGGCGCCCACCGCGCCAAGCGCTCCAAGGCGATCGGCGTTAATCCCCTGGACGAGATCGCCGGAATCGGATCGGCGCGGCGGCGCGCGCTGCTGAATCACTTCGGATCGGCGAAGTCCGTGTCCAAGGCGGGAATCGAGGATCTGAAGGCCGTCGAGGGGATTTCGGCCGAACTCGCGCAGAAGATCTACGACCATTTCCATGATCGCGGCTGAGTGCAGCGGGCATGTCACATGGTCGCCAAGCGGGTTGGCGCCCCGCAGTTCGATGACACCCACACAACTGACACACAGCTTATCCTCAATCTGCCCACGGCTGATCGCCATTTGAATTGGTCGCGCCACGGCGCAGTGCGAATCATGCAAACTAAGGGCTCAGACAGGGGTGCTGCGTGGGTTCCCTTCCGCGTTATGCACCAGCACCCTTCCAATCCGGCGCAGCGCTGATGCGCTCAAGGGCCGAGCAACATGACGATTGAGATGCCCTACATCCCTCCGACCGTTTATCTTCTGGCCGACAACCTCGACGCGGCACTTGCTGCGGGTGAGGACCTGTTGAAGTCGCTGCTGGTCTGGCAGGTGGGTGCGGCGCGAGATGGTGACGCGATCGCAGAGGTGCGTGCGCGTCAACGCGCCGATCTCCAGAGCATCCGCACGCTGGAACAGGTGCTGCTAGCCCGTGTCCTGAAGTCGCGCGAGCGCGCGGAGGAGATCGGCAAGCGCGATCCCAGGTTCGGCTCCGTCGCGCGCCTTTACAATGGCGGCACAGCAATTCTGATCGAGGCTGTCGCCGACTTCGGTGACGCAGCCTCCCACGATTTCGAGACCGGGGACGGTATGGTCTCCTACCTGCGCTCACGCGGACTGATTGGTGCCGAAGATGCCGGTCCCGCCGAAGGGCAGGTTCTGGTTGTCACCGAAGAGTTCCTGATCGCGCGGCGGCTGCGACTGGGAACGCTGCTCGATCTCGTGGCGATGTTCCTGGATACGCTTGAAATCCACTACGAGTTGTTCGGTGGCGAGCCCACACCGGCCGATCTTCTGCCAGGTGAGATGCCGCTGATCGACGACCAGGACACGCTTCCCACCACACTCGGTTGACAGCGCTCGACGTTATGTGATCCGCGGCCCGACGCCTTCGCCCGGGACCGGCCTTTAGGCAACACGCCTCAACACGACCGGTTGGAAATGGCGTGGCGCCTGGAACTCGCGAGGGCGGTCAAAAAACCGGGTGCCTGGAACCGGCGAGCCTGTCGATCCGATATGATGCTCAGGACGTGCAGGCAGGCGCCCGTCATCAA
This sequence comes from uncultured Hyphomicrobium sp., assembly GCA_964655725.1. Lineage (GTDB taxonomy): Bacteria > Pseudomonadota > Alphaproteobacteria > Rhizobiales > Hyphomicrobiaceae > JAGVSR01. The sequence continues at coordinate 11,562 of CAZZPH010000024.1, read as the reverse complement.
GCGCGGATGATTGCCAGCCATTGGTCTTCTTCGCCGCGGCTGCCTTGCCCGGCTTTTCTGGCTGCGGTTTGCGATTGGCAATTTTCGGCGGGCTTGAGGCAGGCGCGGCGGCCGGAGTCATCTTGCCGGCCTTCGCTCGAACGGCTTTGGCCGCCGGCTTGCCACCGCCCTTGGCGACAAGTGGCTTCTGCGCCGTCTGATAGCGCTTTTCCGCGTACGTGGTGAACCCGACGTCGATCTCCTGTGACCGCACCTTAGCCGGACGCGCCTCAGGACCTTTTTTCATGCCGGCCTGCCGTCGCGGTTGAACTGGCGACGTGGCACCCTTTGTCTTGGGAGACGCAGCCTTGGCGACCGTGCGCTTGGCGCTCTTGCCGGCCCGCTTGGCAGGTCGGATCTTTTCAGCCGCCGCTTTCGACGTCTTTGCCTGTCGGGCCGAGGGTTTGCTCAAAACTTGTTGTGCCGGGCCGTGCACCGCCCGCGCCGGCGCGACGGTTTGCTGCGTCCCAGTCTCGCCCCGGGAGGACCTGTCACCCTCTGCCATGCTCTGTGGCCGTTCGGCGATCGATGTCTCCCTGACCAGGGAAGCGCCGGGCGCGCGAGGGGCTGTCAAAGAAGACAAAGCGAACTCGCGTCCCCGTTCCTCGGCGAGCGCAGCGGCAAACCCTGACTGAGTCCCGGCAAAACCCTGCGCCACTGAAGATCTGAAAACTGATGCCAAGTTTGTCGCCGGGTCGACGCCCGGATCGATGGCAAGGTCTGCTGGCGTTTCAGCCGATGCGATGAGGCGCGGCGCAGCAGCCAGAGCCTGCGTACCCGGCGCACCCATAGCGATCATGGTGGTCATGGCGCCGTGTGCCTGATCGAGAGAGGCGAAGGCACCGATCGGTCCGGGCACGGGTTCATATCTGCGCTTGCGCTTGTAGCGAGCTTCGGCCGCAGACGGCGCCTTGAGGACACGCACCTTGACCTTGCCGACACCCTTGACGCCGAGCTTCCTGGCTGCCGCAACGGACAGGTCGAGCGTGCGATTGCCCCAATAGGGGCCAGCGTTGTTAATGCGCACGACGACCGCCTCTCTATTCGCGGGCGACCAGACGAGCACAATCGTGCCATCCGGAAGCACGGGACTGGCGGCATTATCCGCGCGATCGGGACGAAACACCTCGCCCGAAGATGTCAGACCGCACGGGTTGTAGCGATCACGCTTACAGGAATCGTAGAAGGAGGCTGTGACCGTCATATCCTGACCGACGAGTGCGGCCGTCTCAGCAATCGTTTTCACCCGATGGCATTTTTTATGAAAGCAGTAGGTCCGCCCCGGTCCTTTCGCTTCGGCATCGGCGCTGAATGCCAGAGTGCCTGCGACCGCCAGTGGCGCAATCAAAGCTGCAAGGACAGCCGCCTTGGTGATCCTCGCGCAGATGCCTTCGTGGCGCCGGACCGGCACCACTTCGCTGACCTGAAACATGGGGCACTCCCACCTGTTGAACCGTTCACACTCCGGGTTCAACCGAGCACCCCCGCACTCGCCGATCCCACCCACACCGGAGCGGGGGGAACTGAGCAAACGCTGTTAACCAGCGCGAGGCCCCATGTCGTCGCGTGCGCTTTTGACGATCACCGTTCACAAAAAGTCAGCAAACACCCGCATCGCGTTGTTATTTCAAGCTAAAGACATACCAAGGCGGTGGAGTTTGTTGCGCAATCCGTCCGCGGCCTCAGCCAGTTGGTCCGCATTGGCTGACCGCAAGACGAGATCCGTGGAGTACTGGCCTTCCTTGAATGCGGGGTAGCTTCCCATGGCCACGTCCGGCCATTCGCGCTGATGCCCTTCCAGAACTTCGGCGATTTCTCCTTCGGCATGAGCAACGACGATCGACACCGAGCGGATTTTTACGCCTGTTTCAATGTCGGCCGTTGCGGCCAGCAACATCGATTCCATGATCGCTGGCACACCCGCCATGACGACGACATTCCCGATCCGGAACCCCGGGGCCACCGACACGGAGTTGGTGATCAGGTCCGCACCGGCGGGAATACGAGCCATGCGCAGCCGGGCCGCATTCAGTTCGATACCGCGCTTTTCGTACGCGGGTTTCATGATCGCCACGGCGCGCGGGTCGACGTCAATCGCCACACCGAAAGCCTTGGCGACACTGTCGGCGGTGATGTCGTCGTGTGTGGGACCTATGCCTCCGGTTGTGAACACGTACGTGTAACGCGTGCGCAATGCATCGAGCGCTGCGATGATGTCGGCCTCGCAGTCCGCGACGACGCGCACCTCGCACAGCCGCACACCGATCTCGGTCAAATGAGTTGCGATGATACCGATATTGCGGTCCTTGGTCCGCCCCGACAGGATCTCGTCGCCAATGACGAGGAGGGCCGCGGTTATGATGTCAGATTGGCTCACGAAAGCTCGCTTATGGATATTGGGGCACGTGCCTCCGGTTTACATCTCAGGTCTAGGTCGGTTTAGCATGGGGCAGCGACCCGTCCACGTGGTCCGTGGTGGTGCTTGCCAGATCATCGGTTTATCGCCAATGGGTGGAGCATGAAGTTCCCCACACCACTGGCGAGCGGTCGCCTCATCCAGCGCTACAAGCGCTTTCTGGCCGACATTGATCTGGATGCAGACGGCACCCGGATCACGGCCACGTGTCCCAACACCGGCTCCATGCGCGGATTGGCTGAACCCGGACTGGAGGTCTGGGTCTCCCGAAGTGACAACCCGGACCGAAAATACCCGCACACCTGGGAACTCGTCAGCTTACAAAACGCAACGTCACGCACTCTCGTCGGTATCAACACCTCGCGCCCCAACACAATCGTCAGCGAAGCGATCGCCGCACAGCAGATTGAGCCGCTACGCGGTTACGCCAGCCTCAGGCGCGAGGTAAAGTACGGGGCATCCAGCCGGATCGATCTCCTCCTTGAGGATCCAGCGAAGGGACGGGCCTACGTCGAGGTCAAGAACGTCCACCTTCTGCGGGAGCCCGGGCTTGCGGAGTTTCCCGACTCCCGTACCGAGCGCGGCGTGAAGCATCTGGAGGAACTGACCGCCATGGTGCGAGAAGGCCACCGCGCCGTGATGGTATTTCTTATCCAGCGCGCCGATGCCCTCCGCTTCCGAGCCGCAGCCGATATCGATCCAACGTATGCTGCCGCATTGCACAAGGCCCGGGCCGCAGGCGTGGAAGCCTATGCCGCCCGTTGCCGCCTGACCACCTCGGCCATCAGCTTTGACGAGTTGGTGCCCATTCTCGACACTTGAGACCGCGTCCTGTCTGCTCGCCTTACACAGATTTCATGTTACGTTTCACTGCGGACCGGAAACTCTGCGTCGAGCCGTCGCGTACTGCACCACGAGCATGGCGCCGCTCGGCGGCGGCACTGGAGTGCAAAGGGAGTTTCGTGAGATGCTGACACGACGCCAGTTTACCGCTGCGGGCGCTGCAAGCCTGTCGTTCGCAATCGGCCTGACACGCCCGTCCGGCACGGCCGGAGCGGGGTCCAGCAAGGGGACTTTCGAAGTGACCAAGACGGATGCGCAATGGAAGGCTGAACTCACCAAGGAGCAGTACTATGTGCTGCGCCAGCATGGCACCGAGCGCGCCGGCACCAGCCCGCTCGACAAGATTTATGAGCCCGGAACCTATTATTGCGCGGGCTGCGAGCAGGCCCTGTTCGATGCTGAAACCAAGTACGACAGCGGAACGGGCTGGCCGAGTTTCTATGCCCCGATCGACAATGCCGTCGGCACCTCGACAGACTACAAGCTGATTTACCCGCGTACAGAAGTCCATTGCAGCCGTTGTGGCGGACACCTCGGCCATGTCTTCAACGATGGCCCCCAACCGACGGGGCTTCGATACTGCATGAACGGCGTCGCTATGAAGTTTGTGCCTGCAGGACAGAAGTCAGGGTCATGACCGGGCAAAGCAAGTCTGGCGCTCGACGCTGGATCTGGGCGGTCTGGGCCGGGGCCGTTGCACTCACCGGAGCGTTGTTTGTGCTGGCGGGGGATGGGCGTGTTCATGCCGATCCCTCAACCAGCCGGACCGGCGAACTGCAGTCCGCGACATTCGCAGCGGGCTGCTTCTGGTGTATCGAAAAAGACTTCGACAAGCTGACCGGCGTTGTCGAGACGATCTCAGGCTACACCGGCGGTCAGACGCCCGATCCCACCTATGAGACCGTGGGCCGCGGCGGCACGGGTCACACCGAGGCTCTCCTGGTGCGCTTCGACCCCGCTCAGATCTCCTACGAGGCCCTCCTCGATCATTATTGGCGCAACGTCGACCTCCTGGACGGCGATGGTCAATTCTGTGACCGGGGCGACCAATACCGGCCTGCGATCTTCACTCACGACACGGAACAGGCTCGCCTTGCCGCGGCGAGCAAAGCGGCCCTGGCATCCAGCGGCCGGTTCAATCAGCCGATCGCGGTCACAATCGAGGCGGCCACCAGGTTCTATACCGCTGAGGACTATCATCAGGGCTACTACCAGAAAAACCCGCTCAGATATCGCGTTTATCGCGCCGGATGCGGGCGTGATGCACGGCTGCGCCAACTATGGGGTGATGAGGCCGGGGGGCAGCAATCGGGTTTGCGGTGATCACGGACCTAGATCATGTGGGCAGAGCGCACGCATCATGCCATCTCGGTCACCCCGCGCCCACTTAGTTGCATCTGAGCTGTAACTGGAAGGCACTAGTCTTCGCTTCCACGATGATACATTGTTGTCGTCAGAGGGCGTTGTCCGATTCGAGAACTGAACAATCATCAGCTTCTGGCGATCCCTGTCGCCGGTCGCGCGAGGTTCAGGGATCTGTCCGGCGCCACCCATATTCGCAATCGCGGGGTGTCCGATCGGGGCGTCCAAGCGATGGGATCCGTTGCTCATGGCTGCCTGATGACCGTGACTGGCCTCGTACCGCTCATTCGATACCGCGACGTCGCCGCGGCCATTAAATGGCTGGGCGAGACGTTCGGGTTCGTCGCTCACAACGTCGTCTTTGATCCGGATGGCACGATCGCTTACGCCGAACTTTCCTACGGCAACGGGATCGTCATGGTCGGACCGGTGGGAGATTCGGTTCTCGACACCCTCCTGAGACAGCCTGATGAGCTTGGCGGGATCGGCACCCAGAGCTGTTACGTCGCGATCGATGACGTCGAAGGTCATTTCAAGCGCAGCGTCGCGACCGGCGCGCAGATCGTTTTGGAGTTCGGCAGCGACGAAACCGGAGATCGTGCCTACGCCGCACGCGATCCCGAAGGTCATATCTGGAATTTCGGAGCCTATTCGCCGTGGCGATCGAAGCAGGGCGGTGCCCACGCTCTCGCGGCCCGTGATGCAGCGCGCACCGCAACATCACGCGCACACATGCTTCTTGCCGCGTCGGTCGCTTTTCTCGCCATTTCTACGACCGCCGCAATGGTGACGCTGGAGCCCCTCCCCTCGGCCGCGCGTCAAGCCGTGGCGGCGACACAAAGTGGTGAGCATCCGGTCCAGACTGCAAATCAGCCGCGGCCTGACAGCAACGAACTCGCCGCAATCAAGGCCGCGCTCGAACGAGAGAGCCACGCCCGCCGCGATGCGGCCCGTACAGCCGCCAGCATCCGGGAAGAACTTGCGCGCGAGAAGTCGATCCGTATCGACCTGGAGGCCCAGCGCACTGCGCTCCAGGAAGATCTCGAACGCGAGCGGCAAGCACGCGCCGAACTCATCCAGCAGACGACGACACAGACGCTGAACGCTACACCAACCCAACGGCCCGCGGACGAGCCATCGCAACGCGAGCAGCAGCAGCCCGAAGACGTGAAAACCTCCCCCACACCCACGGCGACTGCAGCAACCCCCTCGCCCGCAACGACCGGCTCGCTGCGCGATCAGGTGAACCCCAGCACCCCCAGTGGCGCAATTGGCCCCAGCGAGCCAGGCCTGTCACCAGCACCTGATCTAACGACTGTTCCGGCGTCTGTTCCAAACGAGAACAACAATGCGGCCGGCGACGATCCCGCAGTCTCCGCCGCGGTCACTGCACCAGATTCAGCTGCAGAACCGCAGCCCGACGCGGTTCTCCCAAGTCGCCAACCGGCTGCAACGGATGCGGCGATATCTGGCGATGCGGCTCGGGACGCCGAGGGAATGAGCGCTCAAGGTGCGCTACCCGCCCCGCGCAATCGGGCAAGAAGCGGCGCGAATGGCAAACAGAAGCCTCGCGCGTCCCAAGCGAGCAAGTCCAAACCTAAGCCTCAGGCCGCAAAACCCTCAGGTGCTGTCAATCCGCTCTTCATGTACGATTGAGGGCATCCACGAGCCTCTATGGCTACAGACCACCGCTCGTCAGCCCCGAGCAGTCTGCCTCGATAAACCGGGAAACCAGCCGTGCAGCCAGCCCGTTGCCATGATGGTCGCCGGCAGACCAGCACCCATGGGAATGCTGGCGGGGGGAAGGCTGGCAGGCGCTGGGCCGATCGGAATGTAAACCCGCAGTCGTGACCGGACATCCTGACCACTACGGTCATCGCCGCGGGCGGTTGACGCCAGCTCCACGCTCGCTGACGGCCCGGGCATCACGCGTTCGGTCCCTTGGGTGCTTTTTGCTTGCCCGGCCGGTTCCAAGGCGGTCTCCGTCGGCTCGCCGGCCATCGAGAAGCCCGCCGCGCGCACGGCCTCCATCAATCTATCGAGGCTTTTTTCCTTACGCATCACCACCACACCCTGCCCGATCGTGATTTCCAATCCGCAAATCGCCCCTTTTGCCATCCACCGGACAGCCGTCCCGATGCGAATGGGAAATTGACCGCTTGACTATGACAAGTGTCGTTGCAGAGACGCGACACGTCAAGAACAAACAATCTAAATGGTATCATCTTTTCTTCGAAATACGCTCTCAATGCATTGCATTGCAATAGAACGGTGGCCTTGAACTGTCATTTCGTATTGCGGCGCAAATAAACGTCGTTTCAAACATCCAAGCTTGGAGAATTTCCCCTCGGCGCGCCAAAATCTCACGCGGAGGCCTTGCAAGGCGGCGGGCACGGCGCAACCATGGATCCGTCGCGCTCCATCAACGAGGCGCGGGGGCGCGCGACAGCGCTCGCGCTCGCGATCGCGCCTCGCATCTGCTCCACCACCTCCAAAAGCGGTGATCAGGAAGCGGAAAAGGAGGAAACCATGGGGACTTCCGGTGGCCCACAAGGTGGGCATCCGTCGGGCCGCAGCTCCCGCTGCATCGCGCTTGTCGGCCCGTATCTCTCAGGCAAGACCACGCTTCTCGAAGCGATCCTGGCGCGGACGGGCTCGATCACCAGGCAGGGACGAATTGCCGACAGATCGACGGTCGGCGACGCCTCACCCGAAGCGCGCGATCACGGCATGAGCGTTTCTCTCAACGTTGCCGACGTTTCCTTCCTGGGTGATACGTTCACGTTCGTCGACTGCCCCGGCTCGATTGAATTCCAGCACGAAGGCGCTCTGGCTCTGAGCGCTGTCGATGCGGCCATCGTCGTCTCCGAACCCGATCCGAAACGCGTTCCCGCGCTCCAGGTTATCTTGAAGTCGCTGGAAGACCGCGGCATTCCTCATTTCCTGTTCCTCAACAAGATCGACAGTTTCACCACGCCCGTTCGCGACATCATCCCAATGCTCCAGCCGGCCTCCGCAAAGCCACTCGTGCTGCGCCAGATTCCGATCTGGGAGAATGGCATCGCGACAGGCTTCGTCGATCTGGCGTCCGAGCGCGCCTACGTCTATCGCGAGCATGCACCCAGCGAGATCGTCCAACTGCCCGACACGGTCGGGGAGCGCGAGAAGGAAGCCCGCTTCCACATGCTCGAGCAGCTCGCCGACTACGACGACGAGTTGATGGAGCAGCTTCTCTCCGACCTGCAGCCGCCCAAAGATCGCATCTTCGAGGACCTCTCACGCGAACTGCGCGATGGGCTCATCTGCCCGGTGCTGCTGGGCAGCGCGGAACGAGGCAACGGCATCCTGCGTCTGTTGAAGGCCTTGCGTCACGAGGCCCCGTTCATCGAGAACACAGCACGGCGCCTCGGCGTCAACGGCTCCCGAAGCACCGCCTTCGTCATGAAGTCCTACCATACCGGCCACGGCGGCAAACTCTCGCTGGTGCGCGTGCTTGCTGGCGAGATCGGCGATGGCGCGGTTCTCAGCGGGGTCAACGAGAGCGGCGAGCGCGCAGCCGGAATCTTTTCGTTGAAAGGCGAGGAACCTCAAAAGCGCGGTGCCGCCCATGCTGGCGATACCGTCGCGCTGGGCCGCCTTGACGGCATCGCAACCGGGGAGACCATTACGACCGACAAGGCCGCGATTGCGCAGATCGATTGCCCTCCACCGCCTGAGCCCGTTCTAACGTCCGCCATCGGTCTCAAGGACCGCAAGGACGAGGTAAAGCTCTCCACCGCCTTGGCCAAGCTCGTCGAAGAAGACCCCTCGCTGATCATCGAGCACAATGCCAGCACACACCAGACGCTGCTCAAAGGCCAGGGCGAGATGCATTTGCGCGTCGCCTTCGAACGGCTCCAGCGCAAGCACGGCATCGCGGTCGAGCGCCTCAAATCCCTGGTGCCCTACAAGGAGACGATCCGCAAATCGATCGAAGTGCGAGGCCGCCACAAGAAGCAATCGGGCGGTCACGGCCAGTTCGGCGACGTCGTGATCCGCATCGAGCCCTTGGAACGCGGATCGGGCTTCGTCTTCGACGAAACGATCACCGGAGGCGTGGTGCCGCGCCAGTTCATCCCCTCGGTGGAGATCGGCGTGTCGGAGTACCTGAAATCCGGTCCGCTCGGCTTTCCTGTGGTCGACGTCAAGGTGACCCTGACCGACGGCTCCTATCACACCGTCGACAGCTCGGACATGGCGTTCCGCCAGGCGGGCCGCCTTGCGATGAGCGAAGGCATGCCCAACTGCGCACCGGTGCTGCTGGAGCCCATCAATGCGGTGGACATCGCCGTGCCATCGGAGGCGACCGCGCGCATCAACGCGATCATCTCCTCCCGCCGCGGGCAGATCCTGGGCTTCGACGCCCGCCCCGGCTGGCCCGGCTGGGATGTCGTTACAGCCCAGATCCCCGCCGCCGAAATCGAGGATCTGATCGTGGAGCTGCGCTCGGCCACGGCCGGCGTTGGCACCTATACCGCACGCTTCGATCATCTGGCCGAGTTGACCGGCCGGCTGGCCGATCAGGTTCTGGCCGCTCATCGCGCCGCTGCGGCCTGACGCGAGCGAAACGGTGACGCCCACGAACGGGGTCAGACCCCTCAGGAGGGGTCTGACACCACATCAACTGATTGGCTTTGCGGACGTGCAAACCGCATCGCCCTGCCGCTCCATCGTGACTTGGAACGGGAACGAGCGCCGGAACATCATCATGCCGGGCCCCGTGTCGCCAACGAAGTAGAGCCGCGCCGGCGCATCCGGGCCTTGCGGCCGGTAGTTCGCCTCGACGAAATAGGCCTGCGTTCCCTCGCTGAGCGAGAAGCGGCCCTCGAACGTGCCGAAGCGTCCCAGCGCCGGCCGCGCCTCCCTGGTGGTCTCTTCACGGGCACCGGGATCCATGTCGCCATGCGCTCGAAGTGTCAGCGCCTCGCCTGCGCAGATGTTGCCGGCCTTGACTTCAATCCCGCACCAGCCGGTCGCGCACGCGACGATATCCAGCGTCAGCGCGCATCCGTCTGGTCCACAGCGTGAGGGATCGGCGCGGATCGCGAACGGTGATCCCGTCCAACGGCCGGCGATATTGGGGGCTGCCAGGGCGGCGTGGAGTTCTGCAGTGCCAGCGGTCCCGCCATTCTCATTCGCCATTGCGGCCGCAGGGATGCCACAGACGGCGAGCATCATGACACACATGACCATGAGCGTTTCAAACCCGCCGGATCGTGCCGTCAATTCCGCGCCGCTCGCTTTCGCTGGCGTAGCGCTCGCGTGGTTGTGCGTCATCGTATCCGTCATCGTCGGCGTCGTTGCGCTGGGGTCGGGACTGGGCATGATCGCACTTCCTTTCGAGATGTGGCTCCTCGACCAGCGCCTGCCGGCCGTGTTTCGCGTGCACATGGTGGCCTCCGCCATTGCTCTTCTCATGCTGCCCATCGCGTTTGCCGCGCGCCACCAGCCCCGGCTCCATCGCAGCATCGGATGGGTGTTGGGCGCTTTCGTGGTGGCGGGAGGGCTGACGGCGCTCCCCGTCGCCATAATCAGTTCGTCGTCGCTGGCAGCACGGGCGGGGTTCTTCGTGCAGGGGATCGTGTGGCTTGCGCTGTTCGCGGCCGCCATCGCCGCCATCCGGCGCGGAGATCGTCACCGTCACGTCGTCTTCATGATGTCCATGGCGGCTGTCGCGACGGGTGCGGTGTGGTTCCGTCTCATGACCGGCACAGCGATCCTTCTCGATGGTCCGTTCGAGACCGTCTACGCGCTGGCCTCCTGGCTCGGGTGGATCATGCCCTTGTCACTCGTCATCGTGTTCCAGGACCGGCTGGTGCGTGCCGCCTTCAGCCGCAGGTCCCCGCCTCTCGCCCGGCCCGCGCCGATCGTCTAGTCTTTCGCGCATGACCGACGAACCTGCTTCTCCCGCGGCCAGCGCCGCACTCCAGCGCCTGCTCGCCATCATGGCCGCACTCCGAACGCCCGGCACCGGATGCCCGTGGGATCTGGAGCAGACGTTCGCCACCATTGCGCCCTACACCATCGAGGAGGCCTACGAGGTCGCCGATGCGATCGCGCGCGGCGATCTTGCCGACTTGAAAGACGAACTCGGCGATCTTCTGTTGCAGGTGGTCTATCACGCGCGCATCGCCGAGGAGCAGGGCGCGTTCGCATTCGCCGATGTCGCGTCCGCCATTTCCAACAAGATGGAACGGCGTCATCCGCACGTCTTCGGCAGCGCGGCCGAACGTGCCGCAGGTGCGGCGCCCGATTTTTGGGCACGCATCAAATCCGCAGAGAAAGCGGCCAAAGCCGCCGAGCGCGCGCGTCTTGGAGCAACCTCGCCCCATGACAGCGCCGTCCCGTCCTTACTTTCGGATGTTCCCACTGGGCTCCCCGCTCTGACGCGCGCGGTGAAGTTGCAGGACAAAGCCGCGCGCGCCGGCTTCGACTGGCCAGACCTCGCACCTGTATTCGACAAGCTGCGCGAGGAGATCCAGGAATTCGAGGAGGTCGCTCTGCCCGCCGACCCGCGCGGGTTGAACGCAGCGACCGACCGCGCGCGCATCGAGGAGGAGTACGGCGATGTTCTGTTCGTCATGGCCAACATCGCACGCCACCTGCAGCTCGACCCCGAAGCGGCGTTGCGGGCCGCCAATGAGAAGTTCCGCCGCCGCTTCGCCCATGTCGAGGCACGGCTGGTGGAGCAGGGAAAAACTCCGGCCCAGTCGGATCTCGCCGAAATGGACGCCCTGTGGGACGAGGCCCGCGCAGCCGACAAACAGAACCGGGGGCCTTGATGGGGTTTGTGTCTTGAGTTCCGGCCACGGGCGATGATGAGATCGGCGGCGGCGCGCAGTGGCCCGGGCCCGGACCCGCCC
>CAZZPH010000023.1:0-18265 GCA_964655725.1 uncultured Hyphomicrobium sp. | reverse complement strand
TCCTTTTCCGCCATCTGGGATGGATGCCCCATCTGGGGATTGCAGTGGCAACATCTATCGGTGGTTGGATGAACGCCTATCTGCTCTATCGCGGTTTGATCAGCGCCGGCCATTACGATGCCGACGCCAGGATGAAAAGCGCGTTGCCGCGCATTCTCATTTCGGCTGTGTTGATGGGACTGTCGCTCTATGCCGCCGCTGTCGCCCTCGATCCGTGGATCGCCGGATCGACCGGCCTCGCCGTTCGGTTTTCCGCGTTGGCTGTTCTGGTCGGAGTGGGGTTTGCCGTGTTTGCCCTGGCCGCTCACCTGACGGGGGCGATGCGATTGGCCCAGCTGCGCGCGATGATGAAGCGAACCTGAGCGCCAAGCAAAAAGGCCGTGGGTGGTGTGCCGGGCAGGTCAGCCGGCAGCTGCGGTGTGAGGCGTTTCTGGCCAGATCGATCCTCTCGCCGATGGTATGCCCCCGATTGAAGATCTTGCCTCAGGCGGTCGCAGACGCCATAACCCGCGCCCATGGCTCACCTGCGTTGCCGGCATCGGTGTCCTCAGCCGGCTTCAGAAAGCAATCGCAATGACATTCAAGACCCGCGTTTTTTCCGGCATGCAGCCGACCGGCAGCCTGCATTTGGGCAACTATCTGGGCGCCATGCTCAATTGGATCCGGATGCAGGACGAGCACGAGTGCATCTATTGTGTCGTCGATCTGCACGCGATCACCGTATGGCAGGACCCGGCCGAGCTGCGCACGGCCATCCGGCAGGTCACCGCGGCTTACATCGCCGCCGGTCTCGACCCTGAGCGCAGCATCCTGTTCAACCAAAGCCGCGTGCCCGAGCATGCCGAGCTTGCCTGGGTGTTCAACTGCATCGCCCGGCTCGGCTGGCTCAATCGCATGACCCAGTTCAAGGAGAAGGCGGGCAAGGATCGCGAGAACGCCTCCGTGGGGCTCTACGCCTATCCCAACCTGATGGCGGCCGACATCCTGGCTTACCGCGCCACGCACGTACCCGTGGGCGAAGATCAGAAGCAACATCTGGAGCTGGCGCGCGACATCGCCCAGAAGTTCAACAACGACTTCCGCGAGCACATCACCGCAGCGGGCTATTCCGATGGCGTCTTTTTTCCGCAGCCCGAGCCGGTCATCACAGGTCCAGCAACGCGCGTTATGAGCCTGCGCGATGGAACGAAGAAGATGTCGAAGTCCGATCCGTCGGATCTCTCCCGTATCAATATCACCGACGATGCCGATACGATCGCGCGCAAGATCCAGAAGGCAAAGACAGACCCAGAGGCTTTGCCCTCCGAGGACCTGGGCCTCAAGGGACGCCCGGAGGCGGAGAACCTAGTGGGAATCTATGCTGCGCTCAGTGGCGAGCCCGTCAGTGACGTGCTCTCCCGTTTCGGCGGTCAGCAGTTTTCGACCTTCAAAAAGGCGCTTGCTGAGATTGCGACCGACAAACTCGGGCGTGTCGGCGATGAGGCGCGCCGGCTCGCTGAGGACACGGTCTATATCGATGGCGTCTTGGCGGCTGGAGCCCGGCGCGCGCGCGCAATCGCAACGCCGATCATGAACGAAGTGAAGGACGTCATCGGCCTGCTCAGATCCTGACGGGGGACAGCGCATTTCAAGCCTTCACGGCACCGCAGCTTCATGGCAGCATCCAGCTTATGTCGACCCTTCGCAAACGCCGCTCCTTCGAGGCTGGCCACGCCCGCAAGTTTCTACTGATCGTGGACGAGAGCCAGGAAGTCGAGAGCGCCCTCTACTACGCAGCCAGCCGGATCGTCCACTCGTCGGGATCGATCGTCATGCTCTATGTGGTCGAGCCCCAGGAGTTCCAGCACTGGGTGGGCGTTCGTCAGGTGCAACTCGAGGAGGAAACGAACAAAGCCCGGGCCCTGTTCCGGCTGTTCCGGCGCAAGCTGCATCAAGTCGGTTTTGAGAACATCAATGTCGAGGAGATTGTTCGCGAAGGCACGCCCGCTGAGAAAATTCTCGAGTTGATCGAGGAGGATGAGGACATCGCCATCCTCGTTCTGGGTGCGTCGACCGATCCGAAGGGCCCAGGTCCACTCGTGTCGTCGCTGGCCGTGGGCAAGGTCGCGGGGGCCTTTCCCATCCCTGTGACGATTGTGCCCGGCAATTTGACGTTGGAGGACATCCTGACCCTCGCCTGATAGGGATTTTATCCGCGCTGGCCTTCGGCGGCCTCGACTTTTCGGCACTCAGGACCTATATCTTGGAACAATTCTAATCTAACCGGCATCTGGCGTAGGCAGATGCATGGCAAGGAGCCTCAGCCGATGTTCATCCAGACCGAAGCAACGCCCAATCCCGTGACGTTGAAATTCATTCCCGGCAAGCCGGTGCTGTCGGGGGGGACCGCGGATTTCCGCACCAAGAAGGATGCTGCAGCCTCGCCTCTGGCCAGCCGGATTTTCGAGATCGAGGGCGTGACGGGCGTCTTCCTCGGCTCGGACTTCATTTCCGTGACCAAGTCCGATTCGGAGTGGCAGCTCCTGAAGCCCATGGTGCTTGGCGCGATCATGGAGCACTACATGTCCGGCGCCGAAGCCGCCAGCGGCGCCAATGATGAGGGCGAGGAGAACTTCGATCCTGCAGATGCCGAGGTGGTCGCCACCATCAAGGAGCTCCTTGAGACGCGGGTGCGGCCCGCGGTGGCGCAGGACGGTGGAGACATCACGTTTTCAGGCTTCCGTGACGGCATCGTCTATCTGCACATGCGCGGGGCCTGTTCGGGGTGTCCAAGCTCCACGGCCACGCTGCGCCACGGCATCGAGAACCTCCTCCGGCATTTCTGCCCCGAGGTGCAGGAAGTGCAAGCCGTTTAGGTGGAGCGGTAACGCGAACACTCGACCCGGTGATAATCGAGGCCCCGCTCAATACGGCGGGGCCTGACGCATTTTAGTGCATTTGGGAATCGACAGGAGACAGGAATGACGGCTGCACTAGACCCGCACGCGCTGGCCCAACTCTTTACCGAAGCCCGGACACACAATGCTTGGCAGAACAAGGATGTGCCTGACAGCCTGTTGTGCGATGTCGTCGAGCTGATGCGATGGGCGCCAACGAGCGCGAATTCGAGCCCGTGCAGGATCGTTTTTGTGAAAAGCGCAGAAGCCAAGGCCCGCCTGAAACCGCTTCTCATGGAGGGGAACGTCGAGAAGTCGATGTCTGCTCCCGTAACCGCCATTATCGGACACGACCTGGAGTTCTACGAGCATTTGCCGCGCCTCTTTCCCCATGCCGACGCGCGCAGCTGGTTTGCCGGAAACGACGCGTTCATCAGGACCAGCGCATTCCGCAATGGTTCGCTTCAGGGGGGCTATTTCATTCTGGCCGCACGTGCGCTTGGCCTTGACTGCGGTCCCATGTCCGGGTTCGACAACGAGGGGGTCGATCGCGAGTTCTTCGCCGGCACTCACATCAAATCGAACTTTCTGTGCAACCTTGGGTTCGGTGATGCGGCCGGGCTTCACCCGCGTTCGCCGCGGTTTTCGTTTAGGGACGTCGCGCGGATCGCATAGAGCGGAGCGGCGCTTTTTTGACTGGCAAAGTGTCATGGTCACCGTGTAGGGTCCCGGCGATGAACGTGCTGGGGTTCGACACCTGCTTCGATGCTTGCTCGGTCGCGGTTGGGGTCGGGCTCGGAAGCGGGCGTGCGCGCGTCACGCGCCGTTTCGAGCGGATGGTGACAGGGCACGCTGAACGGCTGGCGCCGATGATGGCTGAGGCCCTCGATGAAGCCGGGGTCGGCGTCGTAGAGATCGATCGTATTGCAATCACGTTGGGGCCGGGGTCGTTCACCGGGACGCGGATTACGATCGCCGCTGCCAGAGCGCTACGGCTCACGGCGGACCTTCCCGTTGCAGTTTTCAGCAGCCTGGAAGTTATGGCGCATGATCCTGCCATTGGCGCAGTGCCGCCGGGGTATGATCTTTTGATCGCGGTCGATGCCCGCCGGGACCAGATTTATGCGCAGGTTTTCGACGGGCCGGCGAGGGATGCGCTGGGCACTCCTGTCCTTGTGGCGGCCGCGGACTTGGAACGTATCGTGCGCCCCAATCGGCCGGTGCTGGTCGCAGGATCTGCAAGTTCGATGGTTGCCGATGTAATGCCCGATGTGCTGCTTGCCCCTGCCGCAGCTGTTTCTGACATCGCGAACGTGCTCGAAATCGCCTGTGTGCGGCCTGCCTATCGCGGAGAAATCGTGGCGCACTACCTGCGTCCACCCGACGCCAAACCCCAGGACGGCCGACAGCTCGAAAGGGCCGGGCTATGACCGCGGCAACGGACCCCTTCGATCACCGGATGCTCAGCCTGTTGTGGGCGGGAGCAGAGCGCGCCGAAGATATGGCTCGCATTCATGGCTTGCTGTTCGATCCGCCTTGGGATGCTTTGAGCCTGAGGCAGCTTCTGGACAATCCCGGCTCAACGGCGTTCGTTGCCACCGTGTCCGATCCATCTGCGGTTGCCGGGTTTATTGTTGGCCAAATTGCTGCCGACGAAGCCGAAATCCTTTCGCTCGGGGTTACCCCCGCGTGGCACAGGCGCGGCGTGGGCCGTGCGCTCGTCACGGGTTTGATGCGGGCCGTCGCGCGCGCCGAGGCGCGCCGGATCTTTCTTGAGGTCGCCGAGGACAATGAACCGGCGCTAGGGCTCTATAGGGGCTTGGGCTTCGAAATCGCGGGGCGCAGGACAGGCTACTATCATCGCGCGAACGGGGCCAAAGTCGATGCCGTGATGATGGCCCGCGCGCTCGAGCCGTGATGGCGCCGCCATGAGCAGAGTGCGCGCTGCCACCGTTCTGACTGGCTTCATCGGGCTGACAGTGCCGCTGATGCCGGTACAAGCAGCCCTGTTGAAACTTGCACCCGGCGCTGCACGCCGGTTCCCGCACTGGTATCACCGCCGGGTCTGCAAGGTGTTGGGTGTGCGTGTGGAGGTGGATGGCGAGATTGCGCCCGGCGCGCCGACCCTCCTGATTGCCAACCATACGTCCTGGCTCGATATTCCCGTGCTGTCTTCGGTCGCGCCCGTTTCGTTTGTCGCCAAGAAAGAGGTCGGCAACTGGCCGTTCGTCTCCTCGCTGGCTCGTCTTCAGCGCACGGTATTCGTCGACCGCAACAAGCGCTCGAGCGTCGGTACGACGGCTGGCGAAATCTCCGATCGGCTTCGCAGCGGGGATGCGATCGTGCTGTTCGCCGAGGGCACATCCAGCGACGGCAACCGTGTTCTGCCCTTCAAGTCATCACTCTTTGCGGCCGCCAAGCCCTCCGGTCCGGAAGGCACTGACGGCAAGGGCATCGTCGTCCAGACCGTTTCGATCGTCTATGCGCGACTGCACGGCGTCCCCTTCGAGCGCGCCGACAGGCCTTTGGTCGGCTGGTACGGCGACATGGAAATGCAGCGCCATGCGTGGGAGTTGCTTCAGGCTGGACCGTTGGACGTCGTCGTGCGGATTGGGCCACCGGTGCCGCTGACGGATTACGCAGACCGCAAGCAACTTGCAGAACGCACTGAACTTGCAGTTCGCGAGGGCGTGGTGCGGACGTTGCGAGCGCGCAAGCCCGGCGAGCCGCTGAGCGTGACCCGTCCGCCGCAGGGTCAGCGCAAAACACCAGCTTCGCGTGCCGAAAGCGCCAAATGGCGCTAACTGTTTCTTGGTCAGATTATCGATTCTCTCCTCGACATTTCCGGTCCAGTCTGCTGCACTGCAACATCCAGGCTTGGTAAATGAGATCAGAGGATTAGGTCAGAGTACGCACGGATGGACACCCGACACGCCCGCAAGGCATGGCATGTGCAGGGGATGAGTGTCGCACCCGGTAGCTCAGGATCTTCGGAGATTGCCCTTCATGTCGGCCGGCACCGCAAGAGGCAAGGTTTACGTCAAGACGTTCGGATGTCAGATGAACGTCTATGACAGCGAGCGCATGACGGAGCAGCTCGCTCACGCCGGCTTTGAGGAAACGGCCGAGATTGCCAATGCCGATCTCGTCATCCTCAATACGTGTCACATCCGCGAGAAGGCGGCCGAGAAGGTCTATTCAGATCTTGGACGCATTCGCGATGTCCGGGAACAGCGTCTCAAGACGGGCAAGCAGACCCAGGTCGTCGTCGCGGGGTGCGTCGCTCAAGCTGAAGGCGCCGAGATCACCCGGCGTGCACCTGTCGTGGATCTAGTGATCGGGCCGCAGAGCTACCATCGCCTGCCAGAGCTTTTAGAGCGCAACATTCAGACGGGCGAGCGTCTCGTCGAGACGGTTTTTCCTGAGGAAGAAAAGTTCGACCGGCTGCCTGAGGCGCGCCGCGCGCGTGCGCCCGCGGCCTTCCTCACGGTTCAGGAAGGTTGCGACAAGTTCTGTACGTTCTGCGTTGTGCCCTACACGCGCGGGATGGAATACTCGCGGCCGGTCTCGGATATCGTAGGTGAATTGCGCCGCCTTGCGGATCAAGGCGTGCGCGAGGTCACCCTGTTGGGACAGAACGTCAACGCCTATCATGGTCAAGGGCCGGATGGCCGCGAGGCGACACTTGCCGACCTCATCAGCCAACTGGCGCAAATCGAGGGCATCGCCCGGATTCGCTACACGACCAGCCATCCGCGGAATATGAGTGATGACCTCATCGCCGCGCATGCCCATGAGCCCAAGCTCATGCCGTACCTGCATCTTCCGGTTCAATCGGGATCGAACCGTATTTTGGCGGCGATGAATCGCAAGCACACGGCGGACGAGTATCTGGACATCATCGCTCGAATCCGCCGGGCCCGGCCCGACATCGCATTGTCGACCGACATCATCGTCGGATTTCCCGGCGAGTCCGATGCCGATTTCGAGGCTACGCTGGATTTGGTTCAGGCCGTCGGCTTTGCGCAGTCGTACTCGTTCAAATACAGCCCGCGGCCGGGGACGCCTGCCGCCAATATGGACGGCCGGGTAGAGCACTCGGTGCAGTCAGAGCGCCTGGCCCGGCTTCAGGAGGTGCTCACCGCCCAGCATGAGCGGTTCAATGCCGGGGCCCTAGGCCGCACGATGCCGGTTCTCTTCGAGCGTGAGGGCAGAGACGGCGGCTATCTCGTTGGAAGAACACCATATTTGCAGATGGTGCACGCCCGCGCAGAGGCCGGGATGCTCGGATCGATCCAGGCGGTATCGATTACCAGTCATGGACCGGGCAGTCTTTCGGGTGTCATTTCGTCTTCCTAAATGACGGCAGGGGCTGAGAGCTGGGTTGATTCGCCCGTGATTCCCAATAAGGCCTGGGACCCATTTATCCACGCACTTGGCGTGGCCGGTCTCGGTGTCAGGCACAGCGGTTCATTGCTTTCGACGCAGCTACCCTTATGATTGACCAGATCCGGCAGGGGTGGCCCTCTGAGCCGGTCTCAGGAGGTACTGATTGAGCGGCTATCGCGGGCAACCCTCCCCTGGCGCCGGCCGGGCGCCGAAATCCCAGGGCGCCGACGTGCGCCTCGTCGTTCCCTTCGAGGACAACCGCGCTTTGACCAGCGCACTTGGGGAATACGATGCCCATCTGGCGCTGATCGAGGATCGCTTAGGTATCGAAGCCCATCCGCATGGGAACGTCGTCACGTTGAAGGGACCGGAGGCGGGCTGTAAGCTCGCGCGTGAGGTTCTTGAAGAGGCCTACAGGCGCACGTTGAAAGGCGAAGCTGTGAGCGCTGGCGACTTGGAAGGCCTCATTCGGCATGCGCGCCAGGACCGCTCGGCACCGTCGGAAGGTCTGGCGCAGATTGCCACGCGGCGCCGGATCGTGAAGTCACGCACGCTTGCGCAAAGCGCCTACATTCGTGCGCTCGATACCACCGACCTTGTGTTCGGCATCGGCCCGGCAGGCACGGGCAAGACCTATCTCGCGGTCGCCTATGCCGCCCAATGCCTCGAGCGCGGCGTGGTGGAGCGCATCATCCTGTCGCGTCCGGCGGTCGAAGCAGGTGAGCGGCTTGGATTTCTTCCTGGTGACATGCGCGAAAAGGTCGATCCTTATCTGCGCCCTCTCTATGACGCTCTCGACGACGTCCTGCCTCCCGAGAAGGTCGAGCGCGATATCGAATCGGGCGTGATCGAGATCGCACCGCTGGCCTTCATGCGGGGACGGACGCTGGCGAACGCCTTCGTGATCCTCGACGAAGCGCAGAACACGACCAGCATGCAAATGAAAATGTTTCTGACGCGTCTTGGCGAGAACTCGAAAATGGTGGTGACCGGCGATCCTTCGCAGATCGACCTGCCGCCGGGAATGCGCTCAGGTCTTGAAGAGGCCGTGGCGCTGCTGGATGGTGTGGCAGGAATTGAATCCGTTCGCTTCACCCAATCCGACGTCGTGCGCCGCGATCTCGTGGCCCGCATCGTCGCGGCTTATGACAAGGCCGATGGGAAGAGCGCCTGATGCCGGACGAGAGCGACATAGCCCCTGGAACAGTCCGGCCCTGCACCGGTGTTGCGTGGCTGGCTGTCGACGTTGTCCACGATGCGGGCAATTGGCCGGACATCGAGGCTGTGATTGCCAACATCCAACGCGCATCACACGCACTCGCCCGTCATCCGTTGTTCGCCGGTTATTCCGCGGCCGAAGCCTGTATCGCCCTGTCGAGCGATGAGGCGGTCAAAACCCTCAACGCTCAGTTCCGTGGTAAAGACCAGCCAACGAATGTCCTGTCTTTTCCCGCCACGCAGATCGGGACACGCCAGGACGAGGAACCGCCGTCAGAGCGCCGGTTTCTGGGCGATGTCGTGCTTGCACTGGAGACCGTCCAGCACGAGGCCACAACGCAGGAGATCGGGTTCGATGCCCATCTCGCGCATCTGACCATCCACGGTCTTCTTCATCTTATGGACTACGATCATGATACCGACGAGAGGGCCGATGTGATGGAACGTCTCGAGGTCGAGATCCTTGCCGATCTTGGGATCGCCACTCCCTATCCTCCCGTCTCATCATCGCAAGACGAATTCTCGTATGCTTAGTGTATCAGGGCAATCATTTGGTCCCCGCCCGCGCGAGTGGGGTCAGCCCCCTAGGAGGGGTCTGACCCCGTTCGGACTCCCTAGAAACGTAGACGTGCTAGTGGTCCTTATGGCGCTGACATTTGGCAATCGCACTAGTAGCAGCGGGAACCAAATGTCAGCGCCGGAACACTAGCGCAACAGCGAGCGCAGTATCGCGAACCTCACGGACCCCATGAGTACCATCGACGAACAAAAGACCCCTCAAGACCCAGCACCCGCCAGCAGCCCGGCTCGGCCTGTCGCGCAATTGGGTTGGATTTCATCACTTTTGATGCGTTTGGGGCTGCAATCTGCGCCGACATTGCGTGACACGCTCGAGGACGCATTGAAATCGGGCAATGGCGCCGATTCGCAGTTCAGTGCTGAAGAGCGCGAAATGCTGATCCGGCTGTTGCGCTTCGGGGCCAGCCGCGTCGACGACATCATGGTTCCCAGGGCCGACATTATCGCCATCGAAGAAGACACGCCCATCGGCGAGGTCGTTCATCTGTTCGAGGAGGCGGGTATTTCGCGCATTCCCGTGTATCACGACACCCTCGATGATCCGCGCGGCATGGTCCATATCAAGGATCTGTTCCGCTGGCTGTCTGCGGAGGCGGCAGGCGAAGCGTCAGCCGAGAGCAAGGCGGCTGCAGGCGTGTCCGGTGGCGGTGACGCGGGCAACGGCGGCCAGATTGGCGCCCATACCAAGGCTGATTTATCACGCATCGATTTCAGCCGGCCGATCTCGGCGACACGCATTCGCAGGCCCGTACTGTTTGTCCCGCCGTCCATGCCCGCGATGAGTTTGCTGATCCGGATGCAGACGTCACGTGTGCACATGGCGCTGGTCGTGGATGAATATGGCGGCACAGACGGACTGGTGACGATCGAGGATCTCGTCGAACAGATCGTGGGCGACATCGAGGACGAGCATGACGAGGCGGAGGCCGAGCATGTCGTCAGAGATCCCAAACTCGGGCTGATCGCGTCCGGTCGCACGCCGGTCAACGAACTGGAGGAGATCCTGGGGTTGAAGCTCCTGACGCCCGATGAGGAAGAAGACATCGACACACTGGGCGGCCTGGTATTCCAGATTGTGGGACGAGTGCCAGCCCGTGGAGAAATTGTCCGTCATCCCTCTGGATTCGAGTTTGAAATTCTCGAGGCTGATCCACGACGCATCAAACGCCTGAAGATCAATCCCCCGAAATCGTCCGCGCCACCCGCGTCCGGCAAAGCGCCGACTGACTCCTGATGGACGCCCACGACAATGGCGAACACGATCGGATGGACGGGCAGCAGCGGCATGGCCTGACCAGTGCCGTTGTTGTGCGCCTGCAGAACTGGTCGGGCGTGATCGCCGCGGTGAAGGGTTGGCGCGGACACGCTATCTCGGCAGGGGCGGGCGTGGCGTCTGTGCTGGCGATGGCGCCCGTCTTCCTGGTTCCGGTTCTCTTCATTACGCTACCGGTCTTGCTTTGGCGCATCTTGGGCGAGACGGACCGCGGGTCAGTCGATCTGCGAGCGGCATCGATCCAAGGCTGGTGGTTCGGCTTTGGGTATTTCTTCGCCGGGCTGTTCTGGGTCGGTGAGGCCTTCCTTGTGGAGGCGGACGTCTTCGGCTGGCTCTTGCCGTTCGCGGTGACGCTTCTGCCCGCGGGACTGGCGCTGTTCTTCGCGTTGGCGGCGGCACTCACGCGTTACTTCTGGCGGCCGGGTCTTGCTGGAATTCTAACGATGGCCGCGGCTTTTGGCGCCACGGAATGGCTGCGTGGCCATGTCCTGACAGGGTTCCCCTGGAACCTGCTGGGCTACGCGTTGACGTCAAGCGAAAGCCTGATGCAATCGGCCGCTCTTCTTGGAACCTACAGCCTGACACTCTGGACGGTCCTGATCTTCACCGGGCCTGTAGCGCTTATCGCTGGCCCTGGCCGAGATCCGCGTAGGTCAGATTCCGGTGTCGCCGCAATAGCACTTGGGATTGCTACCGTGCCGGTGTTGGCGGCCGTCGTATATGGACATGTGGCGTTATCCAAAGGGCCGAGTTCCGCTGGCCAGGATGTCCGAGTGCGCATCGTGCAGCCGAGTGTGCCACAACGTGAGAAGTGGTTGCCCGAGAAACAGGGCGAGATATTCGCCCTTCACGTCGCGCTGTCGCGCCAGGATGCCAACGGCAACGATGATGATCTGAAAGGTGTGGCCCTCGTCGTGTGGCCCGAAGCCGCCATGCCGTTCCGGCCGCTGGAGCATCCCGACGCACTCGATGCCATAGCCAAGATGCTGCCCGACGGCGTCATGCTCGTCTCAGGCGGCCTGCGCGTCGAACCTGCCAGCACGGAGAGTGATGGTGACGTGCCTGCGCAGCGACGGGCATTCAATAGCCTTCTCGTTATCGATACAGAAGGCCAGGCCCGCGCGATCTACGACAAGATCCATCTCGTCCCGTTCGGAGAGTACCTCCCGTTCCAGCCATGGCTGGAGGCCATCGGATTGCGGCAACTGACGAAGCTGCGCGGTGGCTTCACGCCGGGCCCGTCTCCCCGGCCCGTACTCCGTTTTGACGGCTTGCCGACCATGGCTGGCCTCATCTGCTACGAAGCCATTTTTCCCGGTCAGATTGTCCAGGGTGGTGAGCGTCCTCAGTTGCTCGTCAACATCACCAACGATGGCTGGTTCGGAAACACAACAGGCCCACGCCAGCACCTCCATCAGGCGCGGGTGCGCGCGGTGGAGGAGGGGCTGCCGCTGATCAGAGCCGCCAATAATGGGATCTCGGCCTTAATTGACGCACATGGTCGCATCGTAGCGGCGCTGGATCTCAATCAACGCGGCGTCATCGATGCCGAACTGCCCGGTCCGCTGGCTCCAACAGTCTATGCGACCTGGGGTGACTGGATCTTCCTTTTGAATTTCCTTGCTTTTGTTGTGATTTCGGCCGTCGTGAGGCGTCGATCGGGGCCGCGACGCCCGATTTAGCTCTCCGTCAGAATTTCACAAGTGCCGGAGGCATCGGTCAGGTCCGGAGTTGCACGCAGCAGCGCCGGCTAAGCTGGTGCGCGGACCCAAGGTTGACGTGCGCGTGCAGCGCACCTAGGAATTGCGACAGAAACGAATATTTGGGTCGTCAAGCGCGCAGGCTGTCGAGAACATCATGGCAAGAAGCGAAGGCACAGGGGATGATGGCGACGATCGCAACAGCTCGCGCAGACCCAATCCCATCGATGCTCACGTGGGCGCTCGGGTCCGTGTGCGGCGTATGCTTCTGGGGATGAGTCAGGAGAGGCTCGGCGAGCAACTCGGATTGACGTTCCAGCAGGTGCAGAAATACGAGAAGGGCGTCAATCGTATCGGCGCTAGCCGGCTTTTCGATATGGCGCACGTTCTGGGCGTCCCAATTCAATACTTTTATGAAGAGTTGCCCGATCAGTTGGCGGGCGGAAGCATGGCACCGGGTTTTGCGGACCGGCCAGCGGACAATTATGCGGCGGAGTTTCTGTCGAGCCGCGATGGATTGGAACTAAACAAGGCTTTCGCACGCATCCAGGATGCACGCGTACGCCGGTCCGTCGTCGAGTTGGTCCGCTCGCTGGCTGGCGAGGAAACGAGCGAAAGTTCCGACACGTAGGTTCGCTGTTACGTTCAACCGGAACACCAATTCCGGCGCCTTGGACGATGGGGCCAGCAGCCTTGACCTTGCTCGTAAAGACTGCAACACAGCGCCATCGATGACCCGCCGGGTCTCAATAATCACCTCAAAGCATGGGGATTGCCGTGTCGCGAAAGTCGTTTCTGTTCACCAGTGAATCGGTCTCCGAGGGTCATCCCGACAAGGTCTGCGATCGGATCTCTGATGAGGTGGTCGATGCCTTCTATCGGGAAGGTGCCGCGGAGGGACTGGATCCCTGGAGCCTCAGGGCCGCGTGCGAAACGATGGCGACGACCAATCGGGTCATTATCGCGGGTGAGTATCGTGGGCCTCATGGCGTAACTGTCGCCAAGATCCAGGATTTGACCCGCGCGGCCATCCGCGACATCGGCTACGAGCAAGAGGGATTTCACTGGGCCAATACCAATATCGAGGTGTTGTTGCACGGACAGTCGGCCGACATCGCGCAGGGCGTGGACGCAAAGCAGCCCTCCAACCAGGAAGAGGGCGCAGGCGACCAGGGCATCATGTTCGGATATGCCTGCACCGACACGCCGGAACTGATGCCCGCGCCAATCCTTTATAGCCACAGAATTCTTCACGATCTTGCGCGTGCGCGGAAGGCCAAAACGGGTGATGCTGGCAAGCTGGGACCCGATTCCAAGAGCCAGGTGACCGTCCGCTATGAAGACGGAAAGCCCGTCGGCGTAACCCAGATCGTCGTCTCCCACCAGCACATCGTGGAGGATCTGTCCTCCGGTGCGGTGCGCGACATCGTCGAGCCCTTTGTGCGCAAGGCGCTGCCCGATGGCTGGATCACCAAGGACACGATCTGGCACGTCAACCCGACGGGCAAGTTCTTCATCGGAGGTCCTGATGGTGACTGCGGCCTGACCGGCCGTAAGATCATCGTGGATACCTATGGTGGAATGGCGCCGCATGGCGGGGGTGCCTTCTCGGGCAAAGACCCCACGAAGGTCGATCGCTCGGCGGCCTATGCGGCCCGCTATCTTGCGAAAAATGTCGTTGCGGCGGGTCTGGCGCAGCGCTGCACCATTCAGTTGTCCTACGCGATTGGCGTCGCCCGGCCGCTGTCCATCTATGTCGATACGCACGGCACGGGCGAGGTCGAGGACTCGGCGCTGGAGGACGCACTCGGCCGCGTGATGGATCTCTCGCCGCGGGGTATTCGCGAAACTTTGGGTCTTAACCGGCCAATTTATGCGCGAACATCCGCTTACGGTCATTTTGGCCGCGAGCCAGATGCCGAGGGTGGCTTCTCCTGGGAACGCACCGATCTCGCCGGCAAGATCAAGGCCTTAGTCTAAGATAGCGCGGCCTGCGCGTTCGCCGGGCAGGCAGCGCGCCGCCGGTCGGGCCTGCGTGGGGGGTCGTCTTAGCTGCGGTCCGCTGCCAGGCAGACCAGGATCCCGGCTATCGGGGATGCCCTTGAGGCGCCGCGACGATGGCCGGTGTGTTGGAGCGTCGAGCTCATGTCCGAAGATCGTGACCCCCAGCGGCAGGAGTTGGACCTCAGATCCTTCGGACGCAAGCGAGGGCGCACACCCAGTCCCCGACAGCAGCGGCTGCTTGAGGAGGTCCTGCCACGCTGGCAGCTCGATTTGGGCCGCCTAGGGAAACCTTTGGCCGGGCTCTTCGATTGTCCCATCCGGGATATCTGGCTTGAGATCGGCTTTGGCGGCGGCGAACATCTCGTTCATATGGCCCGGAGTCATCCTGATGTCGGGTTCATTGGCTGCGAACCGTTCCAGGATGGGGTCGTGAAGGCCCTGTCGGCCATCGACGAATTCGGACTTCGCAATATCCGTATCCACCCCGACGATGTGCGGCCGATGCTGCGTCTGCTGCCGTCGGCTTCGATTGCGAGAGTGTTCATACTCTTTCCCGATCCTTGGCCCAAGGCGCGCCACGCCAAGCGCCGGCTGGTAGCGGGATCGCTCCTCGATCAACTCGCACGCGTGATGGTGTCCGGTAGCGAACTGCGGATCGCGACGGACATCCCCGCATATGCCCGAACTGCTGTTCTGTCTGCAGCCCGGCATCCGGGCTTTCGCTGGCGGGCACAGAGTGCTGCGGACTGGCGCAGTCCCTGGTGCGATTGGCCGGGTACGCGCTACGAGGCGAAGGCTCTGAGTGCTGGCCGCAAGCCCATCTACCTCACCTATTCCAGGCGGTAGTCGCAACGTGGCGTATGCCGGGGAAAAAGCGATGGTAAACGGTGCTTCGATGATGATTCCCACTTGCTCTCGTGAGCAAGATTGCGTATGTTCACATTGCTCATGATCATCTCAACTCTTGGGAGTGGGCCCGCAAGGGTCCGCTCTTTTTGTTTTGATGAGCGGGGCCAGAACTCAGGCTTTCCGTCAGGCACCGAACCAACCGATGCAGGCTCGTCCAGCGGGCGAACGATTCTACAGCGAGACCGGCTTGGCAGCGACGCTGGCGGGCCTTGTGGAGCCTGTTCTTGTTTCGATGGGCTACCGGCTGGTGCGGGTCAAAGTTTCCGGACGCGAAGGCCAGACGGTGCAGATTATGGCCGAACGCCCTGATGGATCGATGACCATCGAGGACTGCGAGGCCGTTTCGCGAGAGCTGTCGCCACTCATGGACGCTCATGATGTCGTGGCGCAAAGCTACCGGCTTGAGGTGTCCTCGCCCGGAATCGACCGGCCCCTCGTGCGGCCCTCCGATTTCGAAGACTGGTCGGGCCAGGAAGCCAAAATCGAACTGAAAGAGCCCGTTGATGGCCGCCGCCGCTTCCAGGGTCTGCTTGAGGGGTTCGATGAAGACGAGGTGCGTCTCAAAGTTGATCTTGATCAGATCGGGCAGACGACCGTCGGATTTCCTTTGAGCCTCGTTGCGGAGGCCCGGCTCGTCATGACCGATGAGCTCATTCGCGAGGCGCTGACACGCGCCAAGAAACAAGGACGGACCGGCTTTGCCGATGGTGCAGAGCCCGATCCATACGACGTGGAGGAGAGTTGACCATGGGCATCACCGGGATCAGTGCAAACCGGCTTGAG
Source organism: uncultured Hyphomicrobium sp. (assembly GCA_964655725.1). Lineage (GTDB taxonomy): Bacteria > Pseudomonadota > Alphaproteobacteria > Rhizobiales > Hyphomicrobiaceae > JAGVSR01. The sequence continues at coordinate 2,534 of CAZZPH010000023.1, read as the reverse complement.
CTACTGCAGATCGCGGACGCGGTGGCGCGTGAGAAGTCCATCGAACGCAGGATCGTGCTCGAGGCGATGGAGAACGCCATACAGAAGGCGGCGAAATCCCGCTATGGCGCCGAGAACGACATTCGCTGCGAGATTGATCCCAAAACGGGCGAGGCGCGCCTGACGCGCGTGCTGGCCGTCGTCGAGAGCGTGGAGAACGATTCCACCGAGATCCAACTCGCCGATGCTCTGAAACGCAATCCGGAGGCCAAGGTTGGCGATCTCATTGCGGAAAATCTGCCTCCGCTCGAGTTTGGCCGCGTGGCTGCACAGAACGCCAAGCAGGTCATCGTCCAGCAGGTGCGCGAAGCAGAGCGCGACCGCCAGTTCGGTGAATACAAGGATCGTGTCGGTGAGATCGTCAACGGCACGGTGAAGCGCGCCGAGTACGGCAACGTGATTGTTGATCTGGGACGCGCGGAGGGGATTATCCGGCGCGATGAGATGATCCCGCGTGAAACACCCAAGTATGGCGATCGGATCCGCGCCTATATCTACGACGTTCGCCGCGAGCAGCGCGGACCTCAGATTTTCCTGTCACGCGCGCGGCCGGAATTCATGGCCAAGCTTTTCTCGCAGGAAGTGCCGGAGATTTACGACGGTGTCGTCGAGATCAAATCGGTGGCGCGTGATCCCGGCTCGCGAGCAAAGATTGCGGTTATATCGAACGATTCATCGATCGATCCCGTTGGTGCGTGTGTCGGCATGCGCGGCGCGCGCGTTCAGGCAGTGGTGAATGAGCTGCAGGGTGAGAAGGTCGACATCATCCAGTGGAACCCCGACGCGGCTGCGTTCATCGTCAACGCATTGGCGCCGGCAGAGGTTTCCAAGGTGGTACTCGACGAGGACACTTCGCGCATCGAAGTGGTGGTGCCGGAGACCCAGCTTTCCCTCGCCATTGGCCGTCGTGGGCAGAACGTGCGACTCGCGTCTCAGCTCACAGGCTGGGATATCGACATTCTCACCGAAGCAGAAGAGAGCGAGCGGCGCGAGAAGGAACGGGTCGAGCGCTCTCAGATGTTCATGCAGGCCCTCGACGTCGATGAGTTCATCGCCTCGCTCCTGGTTGCGGAAGGCTTCGCGACTGTGGAGGAGGTGGCCTTCGTCGAATTGCCGGAAATCGCACACATCGCGGGCTTCAACGAGGAGACAGCCGAGGAGATCCAGGTCCGTGCGCGCGAATATCTCGAACGCATCGAGACCGAGCGCGACCAGCGCCGTCGTGAACTTGGTGTGGACGATGATGTGGCGCGGGTTGCCGGCGTGACCACCGCCATGCTGGTCGCCTTTGGCGAAAACGGCATCAAGACGGTCGAGGATTTGGCCGATTGTGCAACGGATGACCTCATCGGTTGGACCGAGCGGCGCAAGGAGAAGGACGCTGAGCCTGTCCGCCATAAGGGCGTGCTGGAAGGTTTCGAGATCGATCGCAAGGACGCGGAGGATATTATCTTGTCGGCGCGCGTCCTGGCGGGCTGGATCAGCGAGGAGGATCTCGTGCCAGCCGGCGATGACGAGAGCCCTTCCGAAGATGCGGACACGGCCGAGGTCACGGGCGAGGGCGAGGGTGGAGAGAAAGACGGACCTGCGGTGGCCTGATGCGGCTACATGCAACCTTTGGAGGCGATGAATTTTGGCGCGTCAGCGTCGCAGGCAACGTGTCGAGGATCGTGATGCGCAGCCGGGGCCGCTCCGGCTGTGCGCCGTCACGCGAGTGGCCTTGCCCAAGGATCACCTGATCCGTTTTGTCGCAGCACCCGACGGGACGATCGTAGCCGATCCCAAGGCCAACCTCCCGGGCAGGGGTGTCTGGGTCTGCGCTGAAAGGGCCGTCGTGGCCGAGGCAGCCCGTTCGCGCGCATTTGCGCGCAGCCTCAAGGACAATGTCAAGGTTGCCCCTGATCTCGACCAGCAGGTGGAGAACCTCCTGGAGCACCGTGCGCTTGATGCTTTATCCATGGCCAACAAGGCTGGCCGCGTCACGGCAGGGTTCGAAAAGATCTCATCAAAAATCGAGGGTGGGTCCGTCGCGGCGCTACTGCATGCCCGCGACGGCGCTGAGGGGGGCACCGAAAAACTTGATCGAAAACTGAAGGCTGTTGCCGCCGCAGCAGGCCGGGGGGTCATGATTTTCAGGCTTTTCACGATCACACAAATGAGCTTGGCCATGGGCCGGTCAAATGTGGTACATGCTGCCCTCGAACGGGGTGGAGCGACGGATAGATTCCTGATAGAGGCCGGGCGCCTGATGCGCTACCGGCCTGCAGGTCTTGACGACACGGTCGAGGACGGGTCTTGCGATGACCCGGACCCAGCCGAACCCGGAAATTCAAACGGAAAGACGTGATGGAAACAAAGGATACGACCGACAAGACACTCCGGCCTGGGGGCACATCTGCCACCGGGAGCGGAGGGGCTGGTGCAGGCGGGCGTAAGCCGTTGTCCCTGCAGCGGACGGTCGAATCCGGCCATGTGCGGCAGAATTTCAGTCACGG
>CAZZPH010000022.1:0-18376 GCA_964655725.1 uncultured Hyphomicrobium sp. | reverse complement strand
CAGCGCGAGACCGGCATGACGGCCTACGAGATGATGCTGTCGGAAAGCCAGGAGCGCATGCTCGTCATCTTGAAGCCCGGCAGCGAAGCGCAAGCGGAAGCGATCTTCCACAAATGGGGCCTCGACTTCGCCGTCATCGGCATCACCACGGACACCGGCCGCATGATCGTCACCCACAAGGGCAAGATCGAAGCCGACCTGCCCGTGCCGGTGCTCGCCAACTCCGCACCGATGTACGAACGCCCATGGTTCTACCCGACGATCCCCGCTCCCATCCTGCCGGAGTGGGTGAAGGCGCCGAACTCCATCACGGAGGCGCTCTCCATGCTGATGGGCTCGCCCGCTCTATGCTCGCGGCGCTGGATCTGGGAGCAGTACGATCACATGGTCATGGGCGACACCATCGGCCGCCCTGGCGGCGATGCGGGCGTCGTGCGCGTCCACGGCACCTCGAAGGCCATCGCGGCGGTCTGCGATGTGACGCCACGCTATGTTGCGGCCGATCCGGAGATGGGCACCAAGCAGGCCGTGGTGGAGACCTGGCGCAATCTGTGCGCGGTCGGGGCTGATCCCATCGCCATCACCGACAACATGAATTTCGCCAATCCCGAGCGGCCCGAGATCATGGGCCAGTTCGTCGCCAGCGTGAAAGGCATGGGCGAAGCCTGCCGCGTGCTCGACTATCCCGTCGTTTCGGGGAACGTCTCGCTCTACAACGAAACCAACGGCATCGGCATCCCGCCGACGCCCGCCATCGGCGGCGTCGGACTCGTGCCCGATATCGCGCACCGCGCCGACATCAGTCTCAAACGCGACGGCGATCTCCTGATCGTCATCGGGCAGGAGCGCGGCTGGCTGGGTCAGTCACTGTATCAGGGCCTGATCGCGGGCAAATTCGAGGGTGCGCCGCCGCCCGTCGATCTCGCCGACGAATTGAAGGCTGGCCGTCTCGTGCGCGCGCTCATCCGCGAAGACAAAGTCTCGGCGGTTCACGATTGCTCGGACGGCGGGCTTCTGGTTGCGGTCGCGGAGATGGCACTCGCGGGCAACATGGGCGCGGAGCTTTATGCCTACGAGGGCCGCCTTCCTGCCCACGCGGCCTGGTTCGGCGAGGATCAGGGGCGTTATGTGGTCTCAGTTGCGCCCGAGGTCGCCGAAGAGGTGTTGGAGCGCGCGCGCCTTCTGGCGCTGCCGGCCCGCCTCATCGGGACCGCTGGCGGGGATGCGATCGCGCTCAAGGGCGAGGAACCGCTGGCCCTCGCCGATCTGCGGGCGACGAACGAACAGTGGCTGCCCGGCTACATGGCGCATTCATAGGGGAACGGGGTGGGGACGCGCCGCTGATGCGTCCCTGGTGCCGCTCAGGCGCTCGACGCCTTGGCAGCGTTGCGGGCCTTCTTGGCCACCTTGGCCTCGCGCTTCAGGGCGTTGTCGGCCTTGCGCTGGCGGGCCTGGATCTTCTTGCGTCGCGAATTCGACATCGTCGGCATGGGCGGGTTTCCATCAGGTTGCGGGTTCGTGCGAAACGTCCCGCGGTGCATGCCACAGATGCCGTTGTGCTTTCAACCTCCCCCCGGGGGCTTTCCGCCGGCACCTGCCATCCGCGCCTGCCGTGCCGGGACGCCCCCGTCCGTTTCACCACCGCCGTGGGGAGCGAGGAATAAAGCAGGTCGCCTGCCTGTGGCGGATCGATGTCGCCACGCGCAGAAATTTCAGTGACTCTGCCATCCACGGGTTGTCAAACGAATGAGCATGAGGGTTTACTGACGAACGGGCTGGGTTCGGCATTTTTTTGGTTTTTTGGTGCGTGGGGGCGTGAGTTGGCGGAGGGCAACGGAGGAAACGTGGCAGCGGGCCGGCCGCCCCGATGGTCGCTTGTCGCCATTCTGGGTATCGGGGCCTTCTGTATCATTTCCATCAATTATCTGATCGTTGCTCAGAGAGATATTCGAGCCATCAAAGACATTCTGGATTGGGGCGCCTTCTCGAGCTTCCCGGAAGAGGCACGGATCGCGCTCCATGCGGCGTCGGCATCGGCCATCGTGATCGTGGCGATCTCCCTGATGATATGTTCTCCGTCCCGGCGCCGTGATCGCAATGCGCAAGATCTGCCCTACTATCTGGGCTTTATCGGGACGCTCTCCGGACTGTTCTTCGCCGCGGTCTTCTTGTTCAAGGGTGATGCGAACGCCATGGTGCCAATGCTGGTTGCGCAGAACGGCATCGCGTTGACGACAACACTCGTGGGGCTGATCGCGCGCAATATTCTGCGCTACGTTAATCCGCCGCCGTCGATGGACGAAGTTCTGTCTAACCTCGAAACCGACTTGCGGAAGGCAGCCGAACGGGCGGCGCAGGCCGGCGCTCAGTTGCGCCAGGAGATCGACGGCTTCACAGCATCGACGAAAAGCTTCGCTGATGAACTGCGCACTGCGGCTGCGGCCGCGAGCGAGAGCCAGCCGCGCTGGGATGCGTTCGGCGCCTCCATGTCTGCCGTCAACGGACGCGTGACGGAGGCCGCGGGTGCCGTCGGCGGGCTTGCCAATCGCATGAGCGGGCTGGAGAGCGAAATCGGACGCCTGAGTGGGGGCATCCAGCAGACGCTGAGAGGCGCGTCAACTGAAGCTGAGGTTCTGAGAGAGACGATCCGCCAAGCAAGAGAGGCCGCCGCCTCACCACCGCCCGAAACCGCTCGCCGTGAAGGGTGGTCTTACGCGAGGCAGCCTGCTGGCGCCAACGGCTCTGCCTCCGGGACGAGCGAATATGGCAGGCAGGATCGGCCATCGAGTGCCCCACCGCCCATTCCTCGGGAGCTGGGTCGCAGCCGGCGACCCGCAGTTCCAGGCGATATTGCCATCAACCTGGGATCGGATCGCCGGCGCCAGGCAGGTGCCGGACCAACCCCTCCGCCTGCGCCTCAAGGCCGTCCTAGATGGTTTCCGCGATGGAGGACGTAATGCGGCGGTCGCGGTGGCTAGTCCGTGACGAGTGGCTGTGAGGTTCAGCGGCGATGGCCCGGGGTGACGACGACGAAACCATCATCAACTCGACGCAAACCGAGTTGTCGATGTTCCTCGTCATCGCGTTCGTCGTCCTTCTGGGCTTCATGCTGACCGACCAGGGCAAGATCGGGGGCCCTGGTGAGGCTCATCAGGGACAACCCAAACCTGGGCTCGAAAAGCCAAAAGATCCGATGGAGCCTGAGCCCGCCGTTCCTCCTGAGGTGCCGCCCGGCTCGGTCTCGGTTTTGCCGCCGCCACCGCCGTCACCACCGGCAATTGACAGCCCCAGAACCGAGCCGACATTCGGTGAATCCGCAGAGAAAGCGCGGATGACTGTAAAAAGCTGCAATGTGAAATTCTCCGAGGAGCGCCGCGCGCTCATCCTGGACATGGAGCAGGTCGACACATCGGGCGCAAAGCGGCTTCTGTTCGCGCCCGGCCAATTCCGTATTTCCGACGACGTCTGGAACAACTGCATCGACGAACTGTTTCAGGCCGTGCTTAGTACTTACAAGCAGCATCGCGACACCACCCGGCATGTCGTGATCCAAGGCCACGCGTCGTCGGAGTGGCCGACCGCGAAGGGATGCGACGGTGTCCCCGGGACACTCGATACGGCTCGTCAGGCACACGTCGCCTACAAGTGCAACCGCACGCTGTCTCAGAAGCGCGCCGACGAGATCTTCGAACTCGGCTATTTCGCCGTCAGCCAGTGGGGCGAGGTCAATGCCGACGCGGCCATTCCCCGTGAGGAGTTCGCGCAAATCTTCGTGGCGGAAGGGCGCAGTTCGCTCGACCTTGTCCGGGATGCGGAGGGAGCCGAGTTGCAGTCGCAATCGCGCCGCGTCGAGTTTGTCTTCGTGCGCAAGGATTGAAGCGAAACGTCCGCGCCGCGGGCACCTCCTCGCACCGCAGGAGAAAGGCCCTGTGGGGGCGTGATCGGGGGCAAGCACCGGGGACAGAGACCGGGCCGCGATGATGGCGGATAAACCGGGACAGCCGGGCCCGCTGGCTGACACCATCGCTACAAATATCAACGCGCCTGGCCCCATCATGCCTGACCCCGTCCGACGCTGAGCCCATCGCGCACATGCTCACCCCCTCGTCAGCGCGTGCTCGCAAGCTGCGCAAGGCGCTGCGATGGGTGAAACCGGGCGGCGGCCGGTGCGTAGTGTGGAGGGGCCCTTGCGCCTCGTCCAACAACTCTGGAGACATACCGTATGCGCTCACTCAGGACCATGATTGCCGCCGCGCTGGCAGGCCTCGCCCTCGCATTCGCCGCCCCTGCCATCGCCATGGAGCAGACGGCGACCTACGAGGCCGCGATGTTCGACAAGGCCCAGAGCGAAAATTCCCACATCGTTGTGGAAGTTTTCAAGAAGGGGTGCCCGACCTGCGCTGCCCAGCAGCCCGGCCTCAAAGCCGCTAAGGAGAAGTTCCCGGACGCTCTGTTCGTGACCGTCGACTTCGAGGGTGACTCCGCCCCGGTCGAGCGCTTCAAAGCGGTCAAGCAGTCCACAATCATCGTGTTCAAGGGTGCGGAGGAAGTCGCCCGCATCGTGGGAGAGACCGATAGCGACGCGATCCTGGCAACCATTGCCAAAGGCGCGTGAGGCTCCTGGCTGCGGCGCCCTGTCCAGAGCGCCGCAGCTCCACCCGGTCAACGAATCGAGACCATCATGACCAGCATTCTGATCGCCACTCTCGCGGGTGTGGTGACGATCCTGTCGCCCTGCATCCTGCCACTCCTGCCCATCGTGCTCGGCGGGGCGCTCTCCTCACACCGCTGGGGACCCTATGCGCTGGCAGCGGGCCTCGTCATCGCCTTCACCGCGTTTGGTTTGCTGGTCGCAACCGCAGGCTTTGCCATCGGACTGACGCCTAAGCTCCTCAATCAGATTGCGGCTGTGCTGATGATCGGCTTTGGCGCCGTACTGCTGTCGGCCTCGCTGCAGCAGCGCTTTGCTCTCGCCGCGTCGGCCGCGACAGGCAGCCTGCAGACGCGCGTGTCCAGTTTCGCTCCGGACGGATTGAGCGGGCAGTTCCTCTTAGGAGCCATCCTGGGCGCGGTGTGGACACCCTGCGTCGGCCCCACGCTCGGCGCGGCGATTGCCCTTGCGGCGCAGGGCCAGTCGATCGGCTATGCGGCCACCATCATGTTCGCATTCGCGATCGGCACCGTCATGCCGTTGCTCGCGATCATGCTGCTCTCCCGCGAGGCGTTCCTGAAGAAGCGCGACGCCATGATGGCTGCAAACCGCTGGCTGAAGCCGGCGCTGGGCCTGATGTTGATCCTGATTGGAGTGCTGTTTCTGACGGGCCTGATGTCGGATTGGGAAGCCTTCGTGCTGGAGCGGATGCCGGAGGGCCTGGTGCGGTTCATTTACGGGTTCTGAGTGCAGCGTGCTGTGGCGCGACCGCACGGAACTATATGAGGTCAGCCCCGGGCCCGGACCGCCACCAGTCGGCCAACATCAGCGCCCGGCGGCTAACCGCACGTCTCGACGTGACGAAACCATGACGATCGCGGCGGCCCACGTCCTCTTTACATGGCGGCCGGTTGGCCCTATCTCCCCCGCAACGCACGGCGGGCCTGCTCGCACGGCGCTTCTGGTCCGATCACACTGGAGGTAGCCTCGTGATGGAGCGATTTCAATCCGCAGCCGCCCTTGTCGCCGCGCGCCAGCCCGAGCGTCCCGTCCTCGCCTCGCGCCCCCATGCGGCCGCCCGCGCCGCGCGCTGGTTCCTGTCGAACTTTCCCGGCGACGTCGCCTATGCCTACAAGGCCAACTCGTCGGTGTTCATGATCGGCGCGTTGTATGGCGCAGGCGTGCGCCATTTCGACGTCGCCTCGACGCCCGAGCTGGAGGATGCCGCCACCATTCCGCACGCCACGCTCCATTTCATGCATCCGGTAAAGTCGCGCCGATCCATCGCCAAGGCGTACCACACTCATGGCGTGCGCTCGTTCGCGCTCGACAGCGAGGATGAACTGGCAAAAATCGTGGAGGAAACGCGAGGCCCCAAAGGCGTCGCGGACGATCTGGTCCTGTTCGTGCGCATCAGCGTGCCGCCGATCAACTCCGCGATCCCTCTCGAACGTAAATTCGGTGTCACAAGCGAGGAGGCCGCCAAGCTTCTTGTGAAGGCGCGTCAGGCGGCCAGCGAGCTTGGCGTCACGTTCCATGTCGGCTCTCAGACCATGACGCCCGACGCTTACACCCACGCGCTGGCCGAGGTTGGCCGCCTGATCGGTCAGGCTGGTGTGGTCGTCGATCGTCTCGATGTCGGCGGCGGGTTTCCCTCCGCCTATCCCAACATGCAGCCAGCCCCGCTCTCCTCGTTCATGACGGCGATCCGCGAAGGCGTCGAACGGCTGCCCGTGCGCGAGGACGTCCGCCTCATGTGCGAGCCCGGCCGCGCGCTGGTTGCCGAAGCAGAAAGCGTGATCGTGCGCGTTGAAGCGCGGCGCGGCGATGACATTTTCATCAACGACGGCGGCTATGGCGTGCTGTTCGATGCCGCTCATCTCAACTGGATTTTCCCCGCGCGTCTCGTCTCCCGTCCGATGAAGCGCGAGGAAGAGTTGCAGCCGTTTGCGCTGTGGGGCCCGACGTGCGACTCGATCGATTATATGAAGGGGCCCTTCCTCCTGCCGTCGGGCCTGCGCGAGGGTGATTACATCGAGATCGGCAGCGTCGGCGCCTACGGTCGAGCCATCGCAGGCGACTTCAACGGCTACGGGAAGTACGACGAGGCGATCCTGGACGACGAGCCGCTGCTGTCGCTCTATGACACTGACCCGGTTCTCCAGGCCTCCGGACGGGCCTAAACCGTCACACACATCATCACGCTGCCGGGCTTGTCCACAGCGGCCAACGTACTGACTGCCGCCACCCCGGCGATTGTGCGGCGAATCGCGCCATGTTTGTGCTCCGGAGGGCCACAAGCATGGACACGACCGAACGACTGGGCTGGCTTCAGGGCTTTGCGCGGCGTGATGCCAGGGACGCAGAACGCCTCGACGCCGAAAAAACCGACATCGCCCGCCTCATCGATGGATGCGAATACGAGTTGCGGCGCGTAGAACGCGACGTCGCCGATACGCGCGCCGGACCCGACAACCGTGAACAGACGATGGCGACGGCCTCGTCCCAGCCGTTCCAGATCGAGGCTCGGCTGCGCGATCCGTCGCGGCGGCGCGACGGGGCATGGTGGCAGGCTTTGGGGTTGTCCCCATGACACCCCGGCCGTAAACGGCAAAACCTTGCCGGACGTTTCGGGACGGAAGGAACGTCATGAAAGTCCCGTGACGGGCAGCCACGTTGACAACACTGCCGTAGCCACCCAAACTTCAAAGAATGTTCAGCGGTTTTGCAACGACGGTGGGCGTCGCGTCAGCGCACCACCGCCTCACAGCAGCCGTCAGCAGCTCAACAGGACAGCGCAGCATCATGTCGGTCCGCATTTACAAGCCGAGCAGAACGGCCATGCAGTCGGGCGAGGCCCGCACGCAGGACTGGGTGTTGGAGCCTGATCCGGCTGGAACGCGCCAAATCGATCCCCTGATGGGATGGACAAGTACGACCGATCCCGCCCAGCAGGTGCAGCTGTCGTTTCCCACCAAAGAAGCCGCCATCGACTATGCGATGCGCAATGGCCTCGCTTATACCCTGGTGGAGCCCACGCCACGCCGCCCCATCCGCAAGTCCTACGCCGACAATTTCCGTTACGGCCGCACCGGAAACTGGACGCACTGAACGCCGATGACCCCCGCCGGCTTGCAGGACCGCCACGCCAGCGCGCCGGCTCACCTGAAATGCCGGCGCCCGTGCGCCTTGCCAACCGGTCGCGGCTCCCCTAATCCCTGGGATCGGAGCGGTGCGGCCCGCTTCAACGGCACGCCCGCCGCGGCCTGCACCGATCTGGCCTCACGGCCCCGTAGCTCAGTTGGATAGAGCACTCGCCTTCTAAGCGAGTGGTCGCTGGTTCGAATCCAGCCGGGGTCGCCAGATCGCCTTTGTCCATACCGGAGACATGGGGGACAGGCCTGCCCTCACTCCACACCAAGCAACTCAACTTCGAACAGCAGTGTGGCGTTGGGCGGAATGACGCCGCCCGCGCCGCGCGCGCCATAGCCGAGTTCCGGCGGAATGATGAGTGTGCGCTTGCCGCCCACCTTCATTGACGCCACGCCCTCGTCCCATCCCGCAATAACTCGCCCGGTGCCGATCGGGAAGCGGAAGGGCTGACCGCGATCCAGCGAGCTGTCGAACTTGGCGCCCTTCGCACCGTTCTGATAGAGCCAGCCCGTGTAGTGCATGACACATGTCTGACCCGTCGCGGGGGCAGCACCCGTCCCTTCGAGCGTGTCGATAATCTGCAGGCCGGATGCGGTGGTCATGGTCGTCTCCTGGTTGAGTTCAGCAGAATGTAATGGGGATGCGGCCGCTAAGAGCACCACCGCGCCGATTGCAACGCAGAAGGCGCGCGCCACATCGAACCAGATTTGCATGTCGGTCTCCTTGGATCCTCTAACGGGATTGAGCTGGCCGGCCCTCGCATCGAGGAACCGTGGATTTGAACGCTGTCCGGCGCACCCATCAGCCGCACGCGGAGACGACATCACATGATCCCGCGGGATGCGTGCTTTTCAGATGACATGAACGACATCAACGGGGCGGTGTTGCGACGACGAGCTTGAGAAGTTCGCTGTCCTTTGCGATCTGATCTACATCGAGACAGCGCGCCTTGGTCGACTGAGTGCATTCGATCGTTACAGTGTAGGGAACGCCGAACCTGGTGATGGTGTATTCGGCAATTGCACCTTCCATCCCCTCCTCGACCTGATCATCGAACACTGAGACTTCGGGACCAGCCTTGGGGGCGGCCCCAGGAGGAGAGGTTGCATACACCGGATAGTCCGAACCGAAGGTATGCTGCACCCGCAGGTCGGCCGAAATGCTGACAGTCACATCGCCGTAGGTATCCACGATCTGATACCAGACCGGGTTCGTGGCGTCCGTGTGAATGTCCCGGCTGCCTGTCGGCTGGGGCCCGAGGCCCGGAAACGAATCCTGCACGACGCCCGGCGCTGCTTGGAACGCCAGAACTGGAAGTTTCAGCTTATCGAGCGGGGTTGCTTCCGCTGGCGTCAGTCCCTGGGCCGCCCGCGCCTTCTGAGTTTCGACGAAGTTTTGGATCTCGGGATCCGACCAGACGACGCCAATCAGCTTGTCCTGAGCACTGACAGATCCCACGCTCAAAATCAGCAACCCCAGCGCGAGTGAAGCGGCGCGAAGCGTCAACAGCACGTTACAGCCTCCCCGGCGAGCCCATGTTCGCCAACACTAGCGTCTCAACCGCGATCCCCGCAAGTTGTCGTGACGCCGCCACGTCCCGACAAGGTGCCTTGATGTTGCTCATGACAGATGTCACGGCGATGTCCTATCATTTGTTAAAGAGTGGTGCGAGGGAGTTGGTGCCATGACCGGGAGTTCAGACGCGATCACTTCGAGCGGAGCTGCGAGCCCCCAAGGGCGGGTTCGCTGGGGCAGGATCCTGGCCGGCCTGCTGGTGCTGATCCTGCTCATTCCTGTAGTGATCGTCCTGCTGCCGCCGTCGAGCCTCTTCACGTATGCGTTGCAGAAACGCGTTCATGAGCTGACCGGGCGCGATCTCAAGGTCGCGAATTCGACGTACGTCATCCGGGAGACCGTTCATGTCGAACTCAATGATGTGACCTTGTCGGGACCGCCCGGCGCGACGGCGCCGGACCTTTTCACCGGCAAATCCATCCGGGTGTCGTTCCCCTTGCGCGAGGCTCTGTCTGGCAACCTGCAACTCACGCGACTGGATCTGGAAGGGCCGGTGCTGAACCTCAAACGGGATGCACAAGGACACGGCAACTGGACCATCACAGACACGGGCCAAGCCGCGCTGCCTTCGGCCGCATTGCAGTCAACAGCCGCGCCGGAGCCGGCAGCGTCGAGCACAGAAGCGGCCCCCACCGGCACGTCGTCCGCGCTCGCTGGCATTCTGGCTCTTCCGGTGACGAACATTCGCAACGGTACGCTGCTTTATACCGATGAGGCCAGCAGCACCGACCTGCGTCTCGACACCATCGACGCCCGTCTCGTCATGGATCGCACCTATGGCGGCGCGGCGGCCCAGGGCACGGCCCGCTATGCCAACGAACCCTTGTCGTTCGATCTGGCCGTCGCCGATGCCCAGGCGGCTTTCGCCGGCCGTTCGACGAACATGACCCTGGCAATCGACAGCCGGTTCCTGACAGCACGTCTCAATGGAGATGGCGCCATTGGTGAGCTGCCGATGCTTGCCGGCGAAATCGACGCCCGCACGCCATCGGCGCGCGATTTGGCCGGATGGCTCGGCTTCGACGACGCCGTACCACAGACACTCGGAGCATTCTCATTCAAAGGCCGCGCGGACGCTGCTTCAGGGCGGATGCAAGGCTCAGGGCAGGCCGTGCTGCAAAACGAGCCCCTGAGTTATGATCTCATCCTTGAAAACATCCGCGATGTCTTCAGCGGCAAATCATCTGAACTTTCAGGAAAGATCTCGTCTGAGACCCTCCTGGCCGATCTCGCGGGCCGCATCAGCCTGGGTGAGGCCCCCTCCTACGAGGGAGCGATCGACGCTTCGACACCATCTATCAGCCGCCTTGCGGAGCGCTGGGGCGCCTCGGGCACCGCGCTGCAGGGATGGGGCCCGGGTCTGGTACGCGGCCAAACCAGGATTGCGTCCGATCAGGTGACGTTCGACACGGCCGCCTTCGATGCCGATGGCAAAACCGGAACATTCACCGGGACGATCGCGCTCGCCGACCCCCGGCCGCGCGTTACGGGAAAACTCGAAGTCTCGATGATCGATGTCGACGCTCTCATGGGCCGCGCACCGTCTGGCGGTGGGCCAAGCGCTCTCGAAGCCATGCCCATCGAAGAAGAACCCGACGAGGGGTTTGCCTCAACATACGATGCCCTGGCCGCAGAGTTGGACGAGTTGGAGCGCGCGCAAGGCCCCGCTCCGGCCTTTCAACTCGAGGCCACCGCACAGCCGGCATACTGGAGTAACGACCCGATCGATCTGGCAGCCCTGCGCGCGCTCGATCTCGATCTGGACGTGACCGCGCGCGCGGTCCGTTATGGTGCTCTCGATATCAAGGATGCGCGCGTCAAGACCGCGCTCAACAATGGCGAACTGGCCGCCAACATCAATAGCGTGACGATCGGAAAAGGCAAAGGTTCTGGCATCATCGACCTCAAAGCCCGCGGTACACAGCATGCCGGCTCCATCGCCCTCAAGCTGCAGGGCGTCGAAGCCGAACCGGTCAGCTATGAGCTCTCGGGCCGCCGCCTGCTGTCGGGGCCCGCCGACGTGGATATTCGCACCAGCGCGACAGGACGCTCGATGCGCCAGATCGTCTCTACACTGGACGGCGGCGCGCGTTTCGATATGAAAAACGGCCGGCTGCGCGGCTGGGACATCGAGCGGATGCTCAATCAGTTCTGGAATTATGGCGGGTGGGGTTTCAATCCGCAAAGGTCGACCCCGTTCGACAAGCTCAACGCCAACTACACGATCAAGTCCGGCGTGATGCGCAGCGCGCCCGACCTCAACATGTCAGGGCCCGCAGCGCAGCTCAGATCGCGTGGCGACGTTATTGTGCCAGCCAAGCGTATCAATCAGGAGTTGCGGATTCAGAACCTGTTATTCCCGATCACCGTCAAGGGTGACTGGACGAAGTCGCTTTGGGTCGGCCCCTCGTTTCTCGCTGGATTGGCACCGACCCCTGGAGCAGCCCTTGAGACAATGTCGAGCCCGCCGATGCCCGCCAGCATCCCCGCTGATCTCCAGGCGAAGATCGAGCGCGTACTGGGATCTGAGGACACCGCCCGGAAACTGCCAGCAAGCGCGCGATCCTTCCTGAAGAGCCTCGTGACCAGCGATGACGCGGGACCTGCTGGCCAGTGAACGCGTCACGCCAAGCCGCTCATATGAATTCAAGAGCTTACAAAAGGACCGCATTGCGTTGCATCGCCACTGACGATTGGGCATACTTCAACGGATACGACGAGGCCTCCGGGTTCTCGTCCACGTGCAGGGGGAGTTGATCGTGGCGTTACGTAGAGGGGGCAGCCGGCGTTCGCATGCAGCGCTCGGACTGGGAGTGGCAGCTCTCGCCGTTCCGCTGGTCGTGGCCGGCCCCTCATCGGGGACCGAAACACCTAATGACGGCGCTCGTCCCGGCCGGCCCACAGAAAATCACACACTCTTCGGCCGCGACCTGATGAGCCACGTTTCCATGCGTGCGCTCGTTGTGGGCGCGGGCGCCATCGGCTCTGGCGCAACCCGCCCGACGACGGATCGCTTTCCCCGCACACCTCAAATCGACTGCCCTGCGGATGACGGCTCAGACGTGAGCCGATCGCTGCTCAGCACGATCAAATGCAAACTGACACCGCCACCGCCTCCACCCGAACCCACCCCGCAACCTGATCCCGGCACAGTTCCCACCCCGCCCGATCCTCCCCCCACGCCCGGCGATCAGACTGATGGCGGTGGCGCGACCGCGCCACCTGCTCCCGCTCCGGCACCCACACCGCCGCCAGATCCTGTCAAGGCGGGGTTTGCCTACCATCCGCCCGGTGACTTGATCGAGAAGGACAAGGGCCGGGGGCGCACAGGCGACCGCTATGTTTATCTGCCGAAGATCGTCTACCCATTGAAGCTCGGACGCGGAAACTTCCCGCACATGAATTCCCAGATCTGGGGTTATGGCGGCGGCGGCTGGGGCGGCAAAGGCAAAGCCGGCGGCAGCGAAAGCGACCGGCGCAACTACGATCCCATGCAACAGCGCGACAATTATTGCGAGGTGCGTGGCTGGAAAATGCAGCTGTGTCCGGCCGGCGTCGGACACCAGGGACAGGACATCCGTCCGCCGACGTTCAAAGATAACTTCTGGGAAGCCGTCGCGGTCGTTGATGGCACGATCACCAACGTGACATCCAACACTACGGTGCAGCTCAAAGGCGACGACGGCACGGATTACTACTATCTGCACCTCCACCCGCGCTCCATCAGCGTCAAGAAGGGACAGAAAGTTCGCCAAGGTGCCGTTCTCGGCAAAATCTCGCGCTACATGAATGGCTCGCCCTCCACGAGCCTGCATCTGCATTTTCAAGCGCGCCAGCGCATCACGGCGGGGACGGCAACCATCTCGGCCTACGTTCCGGTCTTCACCTCTCTCGTGGCGGCTCTGCGTCGCGACAAAGGTCTCGATCCTGGCATTGGTCCCGATGGAAACCTCATCACCGATCCGGTTCTTGAGATCGGCGCTACTCCTCCGCCTCCGCCTCCGCCTGAGCCTGAGCCCGCGCCAGAGCCAGAGCCCCAACCCGAACCTGTGCCTGATCCCGAACCTGCTCCGGAACCGCAGCCAGAGCCTGAGCCTCAGCCTCAGCCGGAGCCCGAACCCCTACCGGAGCCTGCGCCCGAGCCAGAACCTGCTCCGGAACCGCAGCCTGAGCCTGAGCCTCAACCGGCGCCTGAACCCGTTCCAGAACCTCAGCCTGTGCCAGAACCTGAGCCAGAACCTGCGCCCGAGCCTGAGCCTCAGCCCGAGCCTCAGCCCGAGCCTGAACCCGTTCCAGAACCTGCGCCCGAGCCTGAGCCTGTCCCAGCGCCACCGCCTGGGCCTGCACCAGAACCCGCTCCAGAGCCGGCCTCATGGTGGTCGTGGTTGAAGGATACGGTCTCGGGCTGGTGGTCGGGATGGTGGAACTGAACACGATCGTGTCACGGGCCGCTGCCTGCTTGGGAACGGCTTGCCGGGTGACGACGCGGCGGACGAACAAAGCGATGAGGAAACCCATGTCTGTACGCATCGCAAGCGCGATCACAGTCAGTCTTGCTGTCTTATGTTGCGCCACCGGCCCGGCCAGCGCACAGGCTCCCAAGCCTGACTATGAGAGACTGAAGTCGATCTTGGAGGAGAAGTTCGCGCCGCCCGAGCAGAAGCGCCAGCCTGCCACCCGATCGCTGACGAGCCCGCCTCTGGAATCCGCCGCACCGGCACCCTCAGGCGCATCATCGGCAACGCCGCCACCGCCAGCGGCCGCAACACCCGCCGCCGTCGCGCCGATTGAAGCTGCTCCACGAGAGATCCAAAAGGAAAAGTACGAATGGGTCAAACCGCCGCCAAGTGCCGGTAAAACGCCCGGACAACAGAGCAGCCCAACGACCACTGAAAAGACCGGCTCCTGGATCAATGACTTCATTGATGGTGTCAAACGGCGGATCTGGACCGAAGGGCCCTCATCCAGTGTCTCCCCATTCAGGACCTACATCATCGGCGCTGATCTTGTCGGGCGGGGCAAAAGCACCACGGATGCAAGCGATCGCTCGCTCGTGGTGAAGACAGGCGGCGGATCAGCGGACACATCCCAACCGGCCGTCCCTGTCGCCAAGAAGAACAGCTACATGATCCAGTTCAAGGCGGATGCGACCGAGGATCAGATCGCCGAGATACTCCAGAAGTACAATCTCAATGTCGTGAAGGTGATCGGCGCTTTGGGCGTCGTGATGGTGGAGCAGGACGTGCCGGCTGAAGCGCGGACTGTCAGAGGCGCCCGCAGGTGGCACGGGAGCAGGTGGACCGCTTGAATCGGTCACCGACCCCAAGGACCGCCTGGAGCGCATTCTGGAGCCACCGCTGATCAAGGCCCTGCGCAAGGAGAGTGCGGTCGATGCCGCCTTCGTCAACTCGCTCATCGGCAACAAGGCACTGCGCACCCCCACGGGCGCGACCGTCAGTTCCGGCGACAAAACCTACAGCTGGCGCTGGCATGATGGCGACACCTTGGATGGCAACTGGGGCTTGAAAGCCATCAGAATGCCGCCGCTGTGGAACCTGATTGAGCGGCATCGCGCAACCAACCCCGACGTGCCACGGCCCAAGATCGGCATCATCGATGTGGGCTTCACACAGCACGCGCTGCTTGACTACGACGTCGCCATCGGGGCCCTTCGCTCGCCGCTCGTCAGGCCTGACTGTGAAACCAACCATGGCACGCACGTCGCAGGAATCATCGGTGCCAAACGCGGCGCGACGATGGGCATCGACGGCATGATGCCCGGCGCAAAGATGGAGGCTGTCTCGATTGCAGCCGAATTCATCGGCGAGCGCGACCGGCTCGGCGCCGATCAGAGCTGGCAGGCGCAGGCGATGCTGTTTTCAGACGTGCTCGCCAATACCATGATCTATCTGACCGATAATCTGCGCCAGGGTGACAACCTGCGCGTCGTCAACGTCAGCCTCGCCTACAATTTTGTTGCCCGGGGCGTGCTTGGTGACATCGACCCTGACAGCGTGACGGGTCTCAAGTTGCATATCGCTGAGCAGGCGAGTGTCATTCGCACGATGGCGCGGCTCGTCGAGAACGAGGTCTTGTTCGTTGTCGCCGCGGGCAACGACAGCGAAGGGCGCGATGCTCCCCTTAATACACGGTGGGCCTCACCGTTTGCATGGGCTGGCACCTACCAATGGACGAGCGGCGAGCCGGTTCGCAACATCATCGTCGTTGAAGCCTTCGATCGCAATCGCGCGCGGGCCCAGTTTTCGAATGTGGGCGGACATGTTTCCGCGCCCGGCGTCGACATCATGAGCACACTGGGTGGAACGACAGCCCCCTTCGCTGTCTGTTCGGGGACGTCGCAAGCAGCACCCCACGTCACGGCCCTGGCCGCCATTCTCTTTGAACTTAACCCGGACAAGACCCCTGCCGACATCATCGCCGCCCTGAGAAGTGCTGCTGCGCCGGCCAGCGGTTCCAGCGCGGGAGCGCCGCGCATCAATGCCCTCGCCAGCGCCTTGGCCGTGAGTGACACTGCGGCGCGCCTCATCACTGATCTCAACGGCGACGGAAAAGTGGATGAGGCGGATGTCCGGCTCTTTGCCGCCCATCTCGGCGCCATCGAGGCGGCGGCCGTGACGGAAGCCGCCTTCACCGAGGATCTCAACGGCGACGGCGTCATCGACGACAACGAATGTTTCTTTCCCCTCATCGACTTCAATGGCGATGGCCAGGCCAGCATGAGGGCCGCCACCGCCCCCTCAAACCCCGGGCTCGCCTCGGATGTCGCGCTCATGGAACAGGCCTGGAGCGGCTCGAGCGATGCTCTGAGACTGGCGATGAACGAGAATGGTCTCAGTGCGCGGATCGCTCATGCTCTGGTCGCATCGCGTGATGCCGAGCCGTCGCAAGCCCCCTCGAAGTGCCGCCGCCGCGATACATCTCTCATCGTGGCGGGGCTGCCACCCGTTGACCCGCCGTCCCAGCCGGCCGATCCCACACGAGAAGGCACAGAGACTGGACCCGCCACTGAGGGGACCGTGGTCGCAGGTAACGGCGCATCGGACACCTCGAGCGGCGGCACAGCGGCAGGATCCCCCGACGCCGATATCGGCGCGGAAGTGGCGCGTGGCGTGGAAGCCTTGAAGGACCTCAATCCCGAACTGCGGATCGTCATCAATCCCGCGACGGGCCTGCCGAGCAGCATCACTGGGTTCAAGCCCGACCCCGCGTCGTTGGCAGCGGGAGCCCGCGCCATCGGAGAACCGACAGAAGAGGATACGCGGCGCATCGTCGAAAGCTTTCTGTCGACCAGCGGGCTGAGTGCAGCACTGCCTACCCGCAACCGCCAGGCTGAGTTGCGCTACACGGGCCGGCGCAAAGATCCCGACATTCCGGGCCGGTTTGTCGCCAATGTCGAGCAGCGTGTCGGCAACGTCAAAGTCTTCGGGTCGTCCGCCCGCCTGACCGTGGAGAACTCACTGGGCGTGACGCGGTTCCAGGGTACGCTCTCGTCCGTCGCCGTATCGGATACGGTTCCGACCGTCACCGAAGAGGACGCCATTGTCCGCGCGCGGGGCAAATTGGCTGAGATGATGCGCGGCTCACCCTCGGCCCCGGCCCCGCCCCTGCAGATGGGACCCAATCCGGATACAGCACCTGCCACGGGCGAATTGGTCGTGTTCGATCCAGCGCTGCTGCGCTCACGCATCAAGGGCGGCGCTCGGCTTGCATGGATGATCGCGATCGACAGCTTCCGCATCTTTGTCGATGCGAAGACCGGCGAGGTTTTTCATAGCTATCGAGACAAGCCGACCGCACTGATCCGGCGCGTCTACGATCTGGCGAGCTCCGACACAACTGCCATCGTCGACGAGGATGCACGCACGCAAGCCGCAAGTATCCCGCGCGACGCGGAACAGGCTTTCCGCTACTCAGGAATTGTGCGCGACTATTTCTATCTGAATTTCGGGCGCAACAGCTTCGACGACAACGACGAGGACGGTCCCAACGGCGGGGCACCGCTGGAATCATTCGTTCGCTATGGCAACGTCCGCAACGCCTTCTGGTGTCCCTTCAAATCCTACGACTGCCCCCGCCCCAATGTCATGGTGTTCGGCCCGGGATATGCCGGCGCGGTTGATATCGTTGCTCACGAAATGGTTCACGGGATCATTCAGCACGAAGCCAACCTGATCTATTCCGACGAACCGGGTGCGGTGAATGAAGCCTTCGCCGATATTTTTGCTGTTCTGATCGAATTTTATGCGCGCAGCGGCCGGGGGAACTGGCTGATTGGCGAAGACGCACCGGGATTTTCGATGGAGCGCCCGTTGCGCAGTCTTGCCCATCCCAACCTGACCGACGAGGCGGGCACCGCAACATTCGATCCCAGCGCGCGCTTTTCCAGCGTCAATCGCGGACAACCATCGCACTATGGAGAGGTAGTGCGCCCCGATGACCCCATCTGCGCATCCACCTGGCTCAACGACAATGGATGCGTCCATTTCAACAGCGGGATTATCAATAAGTTCGCACATCTCATCGCCGAAGGCGGCGAGCACCGCGGCACCATTGTCACGGGGATTGGCCTGGAAAAATTGGGCCGCCTCACCTACCGGACACTCACGACGCAGCTCAACCAGACCTCCGACCTGATGGAGACCGCAGAAGGGTTCCTACAGTCGTGCCTAGATCTGTCGTTCCGCAAAGTCGGCGGCTTCACGGAAGCCGACTGCGACAGTGTCATGGCGGCTCAACAGGCTGTCGGGCTTGTCTTTGGGAGCTGAGCCGCCCGTGGTCTCGCTCTGCAACGGCGCTCAAGCGGGTCATGCGATCTGACGAGAAAACAAGAAGCGCGGAGCAAGGGCTCCGCGCTTCACAATCGTTCTGTTCAATTCTCAAGGGGCGATCGGGTTCCGCTGGATCACACCATTCCGAAGACGATTGCCACGATAAACCCGAACGACATGCAAGCAGCCAGAACGTTCAATCGCGTCG
>CAZZPH010000021.1:0-18440 GCA_964655725.1 uncultured Hyphomicrobium sp. | reverse complement strand
CGCCCGACGCTCTCAAGGCAGGTCGCAGGTGATCGTATCCCACGTATCTCATGGCCGGATCAGCAGATGCTCGCGCTGCTCGACATTCTCCAGGAGCCGTGCGGCGCCGCGGATCACGCATTGCAGAGGGTCTTCAGAAACCAGGAACGGCACGCCCACACGCCGCTCCAACTCGACATCGAGTTTGTGCAGCAGGGCCCCTCCACCGGTAAGGTATATCCCGCGATCGCAGATGTCGGACGACACCTCCGGCGGCACGTCCTCCAATGCGCGCTCGACGAATTCCGCAATCGCGCCGATCGGCTCTTCGAGAGCCTCGGCAATGTGCTGGGGCAAAAGCAGCGCGCTTTTCGGGCGGCCCTGACGCACATCCCGTCCGCGAATGTGGATCTCGCTCGTTAATCCATTGACTTCACGCGAGGCCGAACCGGCTTCAACCTTGATCCGCTCCGCATTCGCTTCACTGACGATGAGGTGATGCTCACGGCGGATATAGCGCATGATGGCCTCGTCCATCGCATTGCCCGCGATCCGCAGCGAACGCGCCTCGATGACGCCGCCAAGTGACATGACAGCGACGTCTGTCGTACCCCCGCCGATATCGACGACCATCGAGCCTGAGGGATCATCGATCGGCAGTCCTGCCCCGATCGCTGCAGCGATGGGCTCCTCGACGATATAGACCCGCCGCGCACCGGCGGTGACGGCCGTCTCGTAGACCGCGCGCCGCTCGACCGGGGTCGCACCTGCTGGAACGCAGATGAGAATGCGCGGCCGGCGGAATCCAAGCTTTGAGCGTGTGCGATGAATGAACTGGCGCAACATCTCTTCCGTGGCCACGAAGTCGGCAATCACTCCGTCGCGCAAGGGGCGAATGGCCTCGATGGACTCGGGTGTCCGGCCGAGCATCTGGCGGGCACGTTGCCCCACAGCCAGAACCTCGCGGTGTCCGGGGCCTATGCGAACAGCGACGACCGACGGCTCGTCGATGACGATCCCCCGCCCCATGACGTGGACGATGGTATTCACCGTCCCCAGATCGATCGCTATGTCGTCCGAGAACGCGCTCGTGACCCCTAGACGCATGCACAACCACCAGACACGAGACGTGCGCAAGCCACCTTGACGGCGCGGCCCCACAGTTAAGAAAGCTGTCATCAACAGCTGCTTGAGTTAAGCTGCTTTCCGTAGCTGATAGCAACTCCTGTGCCGCCCGCACTGCCCCAGGCGGCCCCGATCCATCTTCCCCACTTGCCCGGCGTTATCCCTACCGCGTCCGACCCTCCAGCGCTAGATGGGACGAGGTCGGACGGGCTTGCTGCGAACGCTCCGGCAAGGGCCGGAAAGATGAGGCGTCTCGGAATACTCGCTCAGACCATATGCTGGGCTTGTGTCGATTTCTGACGCTTCACGATCAATTTGTTCAACGCTGCGACATAAGCCTTGGCCGAGGCGACCATCGTGTCCGTATCGGCACCACGGCCTGTGACAACCCGCCCATCCTCTTCCAGGCGCACCGAGACCTCGGCCTGGGCATCGGTCCCTTCGGTTACGGCATGAACCTGGTAAAGCTCCAGCCGCGCCGTGTGGGGCACCAGCATCCGGATCGCATTGAAGGTCGCATCCACCGGACCGTTGCCCTGGGCCTGGACAGTGCTCCCCACCCCGTCGATTTCGAGGGTCAATGTCGCCGTCTGGGGCCCCACCGTACCGGCGATGACCGTCAGGGCGGTGACCTTCATGCGATCGTGCATGTGGGCGATCTCGTGATCGACCAGCGCCTCGATGTCCTCGTCGTAAATGTGCTTCTTGCGGTCGGCGAGCGTCTTGAAGCGGCTGAAGGCGTCTTCCAGAGCGTTTTCGCCCAGCTCATAACCCAGCTCACGCAACTTGGTGCGGAACGCATTGCGTCCCGAGTGCTTGCCCATGACCAGCGACGTCTTGGCGACCCCGACCGATTCCGGTGTCATGATCTCGTAGGTCTGCTGGTACTTCAAGAGCCCGTCCTGATGAATGCCGCTCTCATGAGCAAACGCATTCCGGCCCACGATGGCCTTGTTGTACTGGACGGGGAAATTCGTGACAGCCGAGACCAGACGCGATGCCCTGGATAACATGCGCGTATCGATGCGCGTCTCGTAGGGCAGCACATCCGAGCGCGTGCGGATGGCCATTACGACCTCTTCCAGAGCCGCGTTGCCCGCGCGCTCACCGATACCGTTGATGGTGCATTCAATCTGGCGCGCGCCAGCAGCCAAGGCCGCCAGAGAGTTGGCAACCGCAAGACCCAGATCGTTGTGGCAATGAGTCGAGAACACCGCCTTGTCGGCGTTCGGTACGCGCTCTCGCACCGCACGGAACATTTCGTAGTATTCCTGCGGCGTGGCATACCCCACCGTATCGGGCAGATTGATGGTCGTGGCACCGGCCTTGATTGCCGCATCGACGCATTGGCACAGATAGTCGATTGGCGTGCGCGTCGCGTCCATCGCCGACCACTCGACGTCCTCCACGAGGTTGCGCGCACGCGCGACCGTTGCCGCGATGATCTCTAAAACCTCCGCTTCGGTCTTTCGCATCTGATGGGCCAGATGGATCGGCGAAGTCGATACGAATGTGTGGATACGCCCGCGGCGCGCATGCCGTACCGCCTCGCCCGCACGATCGATGTCGGCGTTGATGGCGCGAGCAAGACCGGCAACCGTGGCATTCTCGATGCGCCGGGCGATGGCGGCCACCGCCTCGAAATCACCCTCCGACGCGATGGGAAAGCCCGCTTCGATGATGTCCACGCCCAATGCGTCGAGACAATCGGCGACCTCGAGCTTTTCCTCGAAGGTCATCGTCGCGCCGGGGCACTGCTCGCCATCACGCAGTGTCGTATCGAAAATCACGACACGCCCGGCTGGAGCTTCTCCAGGCGCTCCAGGTGCTCCGGTTCCAGGTGCTCCGGATCGAGATGGGTCGGTGTTGTGCTCTGTCATTGCTTTTGACTTCCTCGCGTGGCCCGCGCCGGTCAGATGCCAAGGGACGGGGAGGCTGATGCTCGCTGCTGGCGTGTACCCCCTGAGCTGCGCGTTGGCGCTTCAGCCAACGGTCAGCGGCTCAGGGGCCGCTAAGGAGCAGGTCGAGAGCCAGGTTTGCGACATGCGCACGGCCACGCCCGCCGCACGTGACGGCGGGTGCTGTGGAAACCCGGAAATGTCCAGTCGTCGGTTTCATTGTTTGCCAACGGTGGCGAGGCCTATGACGCAATGCCATACGCTACCACGAAATCCTTGACAATGTGGTAGTGATGCCGCGCCCCACGGTCCAGTCCGGGGGGCTCGACAGTCAGATCAGACCGGGCCTGATGGAACTAGACCGTGATCGTCCCGTTCGTGACCCGCACGCAGTGGCCGCCGATCCGGACGCTCACAAGCTCGTCACCATCAACGTTGAGAACCAACGCGATAAAGCTCGGCCGGCCCATCTGGAAGCCCTGCTCAATCGTTCTGCGGTGAACCCCGTCAGGCAGCTCGTCGAAGTGCCAGATTACGCCGGCGAGGCAGACAGCAGCCGATCCCGTCGCCGGGTCCTCGGGAATACCGGCTCTTGGGGCAAACATGCGGGCCTGAAAGGCCGATCCGGTATGCTCGCACTGGCGCGTGTAGAGGTAAGCCCCCAGGACGCCTTGCTCCTCGAAAGCGGCGTCCCAGTGCCCCGCGACGACCCGGGCCCGGGACAGGACCTCGCGCGACGACACCGGGACGAATGCGAAGGCGTGGCCTGCAGCAAAGCAGACCGGCTTGTGGTTCTCAAAACCGATCTCGCTGGGAATGAGCCCCAGTCCGGCTGCCAGCACATCGCGTGGGGCGAGTGACCCGGCGGCCGCGGGCAGGCGGGGAGCATCGAATTCTGCAAAGGTCGGCTTGCCGGCCCGCAGACGCACGCCTACCCGGACGATACCTGCCTCCTGTTCAAGAACAATCAGCGCCTCGCCATTGTGGGTTCCCGTCCCAAGCCGCTCCTCGGCAAGCAGTGCGGCCGTGCCGACCGTCGGATGACCGGCAAATGCCAGCTCTCTCTGGGGCGTGAATATGCGCATCCGGGCCGAATGAGCGGAGTTCTCGGGTTTGAGAATAAATACCGTCTCAGACAGGGCAAACTCGCGCGCAATCGTTTGCATGGTCTCAGTATCGAGCTGATCTGCACCGTGGACCACGGCGAGCGGATTGCCGCCAAAACGCCGGTCGGTGAAAACATCCAAGGTGTCGAAGTCTAGCTTCATGCTGATCCCCGCTCGCTGACGGGGCCAATTAGCCTATTCGGCATTGCCGCGAAAGCCCGCTGTAACCAGCCACCCTCCGGGCTGAGGCTCATCCCGTCACAGGTGCGTCTTATCGATCCAGCAGATATCCGAGCAGCACGCGCGCGTAGGGTGGGACCGCGTGCCGATCAAGATCCGACTGCGACCGAATGACGACGACGTCCTCGATCTCCGGGTTTGGATCCGCCGCAATGTGCCGCCGCACGCGGCTGACGAGGTCACTGGCGACTTCCGGAGTAGAGAACCGGCGCGAGATCGCGATCTGCCGGCCGCAGAATGCAACATCATAGCCGGGGGCGACGGCAAGCTGCGAACCGTCAAGTCCCATCTCCTCCTCCAACTCGCGGCACATACTTGCTGTGATGTCGATGCCGCCTTGAGGTCCCACATCACGCTGATCGACGAAGCCGCCAGGGGGATAGACGAGGCCGGAATTGAGATTGCCTGCGCTCTGCCGCCCAAGCAGGATGGCACCATCGCCAGAGCACAGAATTGAGGACCCGAACGCATCAGTTACGGAGAGATCGCGTTTACCCGTGTCGCGCCAAAAGAGATACGATGCAAAATCGACAGGCCGGAACCGGCCAGTCAGAACACCGTCCGCGCAGGTGTAGCTGCTCATGAGAAGGATCTGGCCGTTGAAGAATGCGGGATTCTCTTCGGTCCTCTGGCGCCAGTGCGCCGCGATCCGCTCCAGGTTCCCCTCACGAAATTCCCAAGGGCCCGGCGCGACGGTCAAGTCGCATCGGTCGACGTGCTCCACGTGATAGAGGTGCACTTCCCCTTGGCTCATTATGCTGTCCGCATTCCCGCTGTTGGACCGGTCCCGGCGCCTTCGGGACAATTGCTCTATCCACTCAGCGACTGGATCGCGACTGCGCCGAGCACGACCACATATCCCACTATCGTCAACAGCAGCCAAGCCCGGTCGAGCGCTACAACGCTCCTTTCCCCGTTCACAAAGTCACCGCGCCAGGTGGCGTAAACGACGCGCGCGAGCACCAGCATGATAAAGGCATAGGATGCGAGAAAGACCTTGTCGACCAGCGTCAGGTAGTCGATCTCCGGCAACGATGAGCCGCCGGCCAGTTGTAGTGCGACCAGGGTCAAGAGGGCGGTGATGCTCAGGCCGACGCGGGCATCGACGAAGTGCGGCCGGATGAACAGCACGAGGCTTGCGCACGCCAGGATCAGCAGGATCGGAAGGAACGTCTTGACCGACAGAGCAAAGAGCGGCCGCTCGATGGGAATGACAATCGTGGCGCGCGAATAGCTTTCTGCCTCGCCGACGGTCAGGTCGCCGAAGTTAGTCGGATAGCTGTTGGCATTGATCTCCAGGCGCGGAATACCGAGCCGGAAACCCGGCACCGATACAGCTTCGTTGATGGCAACCCTGACGCTATCTGCCACGAAGACCTGATTTGTGATGCCACCTGTCGAATCCTCGATCACCACCTTCAGTTCCTGACGGTCGAAGGGATAGCGCTCCAGGATCAGCTTGGTGGAAAAGCGGCCCTGGTTGCGCACGATCGCATAGAGGCTGCCATCGGGCATCTTTTGCGGTTCCTCGTAACCCGCATCCCGCTCGTGATCGGCTGGCGCATAGCGGTTCATGAATTCCATCGATTTCGACGGATCGAGTTCAGCATTGCGCCACCGGAACCAGATGTAGAGATCCACGGCGTAGCTGTGGGTGCGGAAGTCGAGTTCCTGGACGTCGTTGATAAATGCGCCGACGATGATCTCATCGGGTTCGGCAGATTTTTCACCGTCCGCGACGGCCTCAGGTGCCGATGCGTCTGGGGACGCCGAGCCGTCGTGTGTCGAAGCTGGTGCGGGCTGCGTGGACGGGATCTCCCCTTCGGCCGCAGCAACCCGTGCTCTTGCCATGTCCTGTCCTGACAGAGCAATGCGTCCGTCGCCGAGTGCTGCTGGCAGGTCTACCGTCAGCGCAAAACCTAATGCGCCAAGCACAAGCAATGCGCGCGGCCACCACCTCCACGTTCTCAAGACCTTCTCTCCTCTGCCCCCGCAGAGGAGAGACTAGAGGAGCAGCATTTCGGGGACAACCCGGCCCCTGGAGCGCAGCACTCCTGCCACCGCGTATTAAACAGCCAGACTAGAGGCAGCCCATGCCGGGCACGCCGCACGACACCGTGCCGGCGGACTTGTTCACGCAGCACGCCTGATTGCGCTGGCAACGCCAAGTCTTGGTCTTCCCATTTGCCATCTTGGCTTTGCAGGTTTTCACCCCTCCGCCCGAACCGGAACCTGAACCCTGGGCCATGGCCGGACCTCCCGTCAGCAGGACGGGCGCAAATGCAAGAGCGAAACCGGCCAGCAGAAGCGCCAGTCTGGGTGCTGTTCGCGAAGCATGTCGCATCATGGTACTCTCCCGCGTCTGTCTGAGACACTGCGTCCAGCTTCTATCGTGCCTTCGATTGCTCGACGGAACAAGCCCGAATACCAAGGCCGGATATAGCCGCCACATCCGAGCCATTTACGTCGTGGACGATACCGGGATTTTTTCAAGTCATCATGCCAGTCATCACGGATGAAAGTATCTTTGTCATGACCCCCACTCATCGGTTGACCTGTCGTTGTCCATCGGATGGCCGATGGGCTCACACACGCGCCGGGCTGACATGGCTGCGTCGTGCTGCCTTCAGCCTACTTTGCATCGTTATGTCCCTCACAGGGGCCGCACGCGGCTTCGCGCAGCCGATGTCCGTACCGGCCCTGCCCGCCGGTTGGACTTACCAGGCCACGGACGTGTTAATCCTGCAGTCCACGCCAACAGGGAGCCCGGAGATCACCATCCTCATGCCGCTGGTGATGCCCGCCATCAAAGACCTCAACAGCGCCTTTGAAAACGACGTCCCCTTTCTCTTAGAGGAACTGATCGGATCAACTCAGCCTAGCGGCCCCGTGCTCGCATTGCCCCCGTCAGACTGGGTGTCTCCAGGCCTCAGGCTCTCCAGCAGCACGCATGGTGAGGACGAAGGTACGGCGCGGGTTGAGACCACGGGATACCTCGTGCGTGGCGGCATGCAGCTCATGATCGTCGTGTGGGCCGAACCCATGGCCGAAGACAACCCCAACCTCGCCGGCGCGCGTAATCTCGTGGAAGAATGGCGCAGCCGTGGCCTCGTGCTGACGCCCGACCTCCTCAGCCAGTTGTCAAACCCAACAGACGCGCTGGAGGCGGGAACCACAGCGCCACCAGCCGATGCCGACGAACGGGTGCGCGACGTGATCCATTTCCTTCGCGTCAAAGTCGATGCCCAAGACCCTGCCCGCGCAGGAGAGCCGCAATCGGTAACAGCCCTGCTGACCACCGATGGGCGGGCGTTCGAGAATGAGGGGCGTGCGCCGGCCGCGTTCGACCCTGCATCACGGCCGCAAGGTTCGCCGGGGGCCGGCCGCTGGCGGCGCGACGGGGAGGCCTACGCCCTGGATTTTGCAGACGGTTCGCAGGGCATTGCCGTCGCCAAGGCGGCCAAAACCCTGCCGGGCGAGCCCGGCATGGCGTTCGCCGGCGCCTACCGCGCAGCTCCAGTCTCGGGTGAAACGTCCCTGCCGGATGATCTGGTGTTCTTTGAGGATCTGAGCATCACCCTCGGACCGACATCCAGCACCCCTGAGCGAAGCGCACGCTATCGCATCGAGAAGCGCACGTTCACGATTGAGAATGGCGCGGACTCGCAGTCTTACCTGTTCGGTTATGCAGGTGAGCCCGCCACGCCCGATGTCCTTATCATTGGCGCGCGCGTCTATGAGCGGCTGGAATAGCGCGCCACCCAACGAAAGTCGCCCGCGGCGTCAGAGACGTCCGCAGGCGCCGGAATGCCCATCGCGTGCGAGCACGATCAATTGCGGCCCTTGTCCACCAGCTTGTTCTTGGCGATCCAGGGCATCATTCCGCGCAGGCGCGTGCCGACCTCCTCGATCTGGTGGGCATCGTTCAGGCGCCGCGTCGCCTTGAAGCTCGGCTGGCCGGCCTTGCATTCAAGCATCCAGTCGCGGGTAAAGCGCCCCGACTGAATGTCAGCGAGCACACGCTTCATCTCCGCCTTCGACTCGGCGGTAATGATGCGCGGGCCCGTGACGTACTCGCCGTACTCGGCCGTGTTGGAGATCGAATAGTTCATGTTGGCGATGCCGCCCTCGTAGATGAGATCGACAATCAGCTTCACCTCGTGCAGGCATTCGAAATAGGCCATCTCCGGCGCATAGCCAGCCTCGACCAGTGTCTCGAAGCCTGCGCGGATCAACTCGACGAGACCGCCACACAGGACGACCTGCTCGCCGAAGAGATCGGTCTCACATTCCTCTTTGAACGTCGTCTCGATCACGCCTGAGCGCCCACCGCCCACGCCAGAGGCATACGACAGGAAGAGATCGTGCGCGTTGCCGGACTTGTCCTGATGGATCGCGATGAGGCACGGCACGCCACCGCCTTTCAGGTACTCCCCGCGCACGGTGTGGCCCGGACCCTTGGGCGCCACCATACCGACATCGAGGTCCTCGCGCGGCTCGATCAAATTGAAATGCACGTTAAGACCGTGGGCGAACATCAAAGCCGCGCCGGTCTTCATGTTGGCATGCAAGTGATCGCGATAAATGTCGGCCTGCAACTCGTCGGGCGTGAGCATCATCATGACGTCAGCCCACTTGGCGGCCTCGGCGACATCGAGAACCTTCAGCCCTTCCTTCTCAGCCTTTTGGGCGGAAGCGGAACCTTTGCGCAGCGCGATCGCGACATCCTTAACGCCGGAGTCCCGCAGGTTCAGCGCATGCGCGTGCCCCTGGCTTCCGTAGCCGACAATGGCGACCTTCTTTGATTTGATGAGGTTCAGGTCGGCATCCCGATCGTAATAGACGCGCATGGCTCTCTCTTCTCTTTGCTTTTCAATCTCGAAACGTTGCACCGCCGGACCGGCCCGGCGGCACCCTCTCCGGCTGCGGTAGTAGCATACCTTCGGCCGGGACCAACGATCGCGGGCGTGAGGGTTGGTGTGACATGGAACCGCCCGGGAGCGGGACAGAACGTTCCCTTATCGCGCGGTTAACGGAACCGCAACCGCTCCGCAGTATGACAGCAGACGTACCACTCGGGCTGCCTACCGGCCGGATCCATCGGGCCGGCGCACCTCGCCCCTTACTCAAACCACCCCGGAAGCCGCCATGCTGTCCTCGCCCGCCGTTCGCATGATCGCCCTCCTCGTTCCGGCCCTCGTGATGGCCGGCTGCGGAAATGCCCAGAATACCGCATCAAAAGCGGCCGACGAAAAACACGTGATCACCTCCGCCACGGATTGCCACGAAAGCACCGGGCTGGATTACGAAGCCTGCGCCGGGCTGATCGAGAAGGCTGTTGTCCAGCATTCCAGGTCCTCCACCAAGTACTCAAACCTTGCCGCCTGTGAGAAGGCCGAGGGCAAAGAGCGGTGCGAACGCCTTGACGAACAGACATACCGTCCCCGCATGATTGCGTACCTTCTGACCGTCGGCACACCAAACACCATCGAGCCTCTCTACGCGATCCAGAAGAACGAGGCAGGCTTCCGCGACACGTCCAAGAAAGCACTTAAGACCGACGCGGAGAACATCAAATTCTCGCGAAGTGCGATGGATGCAGCCGAGCTGTTCGTTTCATCCAAAAAGGGTGGCCGTTCCTAAGCAGTCCCTGCGGCTGCCGCCCGGATCTGCTCAATTACCCACCCGTCATGCTCACAATGCAGCCTGACCGCGCCCAATTGCGGCGATGCCCGTGCGGCTCACCTCGACCAATCCCAGTTCGCGCATAATGCCGATGAAGGTCTCAATCTTCGAAGCCTTACCGGTGATCTCGAAGATGAAATGTTCTGTCGAGGTGTCGACGACCTGGGCCCGGAAGATCTCCGCAAGACGTAGAGCCTCGATGCGCTTTTCTCCCTTTCCCGCGACTTTGACGAGAGCCAGTTCGCGCTCGAGCGACACACCCTCCTCGGTCAGGTCCCGCACTCGATGGATCGGCACCATACGCTCCAGCTGATGCTTGATCTGCTCGATCACCGCAGGTGTGCCGCGCGTGAGAATTGTGATGCGGGAGACGTGCTTCTCGTGCTCGGTCTCCGTGACGGTCAAACTGTCGATGTTGTATCCGCGTGCAGTGAAAAGCCCTATGACGCGGGCCAGAACACCTGGCTCGTTGTCGACCAGTACGGACAGCGTGCGGGCCACAATGGCCTGGCTGCCGTGCGGGCCGGCATAGTGGCTTTGCGGATTGGGGTTCGTCATGATCTCAATTCTTCTTCTGCTTGAGGTTCTTCTTCTCGAGTGCCTCGATCTCACCAGCTGCCTGGGGCAAAACGATCTTCAGGAAGACCGGCAGCCCATACTGGTCGATCTCACCCTTGAAAGCCTCTGCTTCTGAGGCAGAGACGTCATACTGTGAGAAGGCAGCCACCATCCTTCGGCCCATAGCCTGAGCGAGCGCATCGGCCGACGGAGCCCCGGTGCGCTGGTGCGCATCCGGCGGCAAGCGGCCATAGACCTGCACCAGCATCTTGGTGACGAGATAATCCTGGACGATGCAGGCCTCGAATGGCGCCCGGTAGCTTTCCGCCAGCCCGTGCGTGCGATAGCAGGCATCGATATGCCGGATCGCCGCGTCAGCGCCTTGGGTGCGCTGGAGATTGCCGATCCTCTGTGCCGCGTCGCGGATATTGGCCGGCTGGTCCCAATCACGGATGGGCGCTTCGCGGGCAGGCGCGGGTGTTTCGGCCCCGGCTGCCTCGAACATGGCAGGAAACATCAACGCCAGCGCTAACCCCACGATCAGCCTCACACCAGCACCTTGCCTTCCTTTCCGATGGCCTTTTCGATCGCGTCTTCCGTTGCCTCTTCGCCGAGCAGCATTTCATTGTGGGCCTTCCCCGATGGAATCATGGGGAAGCAGTTGGCGAGCTTGGCCACGCGGCAATCGAAGATCACCGGAACATCGGTGTTGATCATCTCCAGGATGGCATCATCCAGATCGGCTGGGTGCTCGCAACGCATACCCTTCCAACCATAGGCCTCGGCGAGTTTCACAAAGTCGGGCAGGCTCTCGGTGTAACTGTGGGAGAGCCGGTTACCGTGCAGCAATTGCTGCCACTGGCGCACCATGCCCATGTACTCATTGTTCAGGATGAAGACCTTGACCGGCAGGTTGAATTGCACCGCGGTCGAGCACTCCTGGATATTCATGAGGATGGACGCATCGCCCGCGATGTCGATCACGAGCGATTTGGGATGGGCCAGCTGAGCGCCGATGGCGGCAGGAAGCCCGTAGCCCATTGTGCCAAGACCGCCTGACGTCATCCAGCGGTTCGGTTCCTCGAATTGATAGAACTGCGCCGCCCACATCTGATGCTGGCCGACCTCCGTCGTGATGTAGGTATCGCGATCCTTGGTCAGCTCATAGAGGCGCTGGCAGGCATACTGCGGCATAATCACGTCTTTGGAGTTGCGATAGCTGAGCGACTTCTTCGCCCTCCATAGATCGATCTGCTTCCACCAGGATTTGAGAGCCCCCTTGTCGATCTGGGGCGCCTTCGATTTCCATAACCGCAGCATCTCTTCCAGCACGTAGGCACAGTCGCCCACAACGGGGATATCGACGCGCACGTTCTTGTTGATCGAGGAGGGATCGATGTCGACATGGATCTTCTTCGACCCAGGGGAGAAGGCGTCGATCCGGCCCGTGATGCGATCATCGAAGCGCGCACCGATGTTGATCATCACGTCGCAGTCGTGCATCGCCCAATTGGCTTCGTACGTGCCGTGCATCCCCAACATGCCCAGCCACTTGCGGTCTGATGCCGGAAAGGCGCCAAGCCCCATGAGCGTCGAGGTGATCGGATAGCCCGTCAGATTGACGAGTTCGCGCAGCAGTTGGCTGGCCTTCGGGCCAGAGTTGATGACCCCGCCGCCGGTATAGAAGAGCGGCTTCTTGGCTGACGCCATGAGGTCAACGGCTTGCGCGACGGGACCTGCGTCGGGCTTGACCTTCGGCCGGTATGTCTTGTGGGCGACGTTGGTTGGCCCGGTGTAGTTGCCGCTTTTGAACTGGATGTCCTTCGGGATATCGACAACGACAGGGCCCGGCCTCCCGGAGCGGGCGATGTGGAAGGCCTCGTGCAGGATGCGCGCGAGATCATTCACATCCTTCACAAGCCAGTTGTGCTTGGTGCAAGGCCGCGTAATGCCGACCGTATCGCATTCCTGGAAGGCATCGTTGCCAATCAGATGCGTGGGCACCTGTCCCGTAATGCACACCACGGGGATCGAATCCATAAGCGCATCGGTCAGTCCCGTGACCGCATTCGTCGCGCCTGGACCCGAGGTGACGAGCACGACCCCGACCTTGCCTGTGGAGCGCGCATAGCCCTCCGCTGCATGCACAGCGCCACCTTCCTGGCGAACGAGGATGTGCTGCACCTTCTCCTGCTGGAACAACTCGTCGTAGATGGGCAGCACCGCGCCGCCGGGGTATCCGAAGATGTGCTCCACACCCTGGTCGATCAGCGCCCGCACGACCATCTCGGCGCCCGTCATCATCCGTGCCATGTGAAAAATCCTGATCCCGCTTGCGGAAGGCCCTTCATGTCCGCCCGCGCATCTCTCGTCCTGATACAGTCCGGCATTGATCCGGAAGGCGCCGGAACCTAGAGGGTGCATCGTGCAGGGTCAAGGTTTCAAATCAATAAACTGAAACTTTTCCCGCTCAAAAGGTTCCATATGTTGCGTTTGAACTTCGTTCCACGCAATCATATTCTTCGCTATCCATGTTGTCTGGCGTTTGATGTAGGCGCGGGTCTCCGATTTTGCCGCTGCGACCGCCACCCCGAGCGACATGGCGCCGGCAAGATGTGCCAGCAACGGGCGCAATCCCAACGCCCGCATGGCGGGCAATTCCGGCGCAAGCCCGCTCATGTTGCCGATGGAACGCGCTTCTTCCAAGGCGCCGGCCGCCATCATTTGATCAAAACGTGCATCGGCACGCGCGAACATGACCGACCGCTGCTCTCGGACGACCAACCGCACCGTGTTCTCAGGATTGAGTACCGGCCGGACGGGGTCGGATTGCCATTCGGCGAGCGACCGGCCCGTGCCCTCCAGGACCTCGAGCGCGCGCACGATACGCTGCGGATCCGTAGGCTTGAGGCGGGCGGCCATGTCTGGATCGCGCGCGCTCAGAATGCCATGCAAGGCGGCAGCTCCCAGCCTTTCAGCTTCACTGCGCCAATAGGAGCGTACCTCCGCTGCGATGTCAGGGACCGGCGCCAAACCCTCCAGAAGCGCCTTGAAATACAATCCAGTCCCGCCGACGATGATGGCGCGTTCACCTCGCGCCTTTGCACGTTCGAGTTCCGATGCGGCCTCCCTCACGAAACGCCCAGCGGAATAAGCCTCGCTCACAGGCACATGACCATAGAGGCGATGCGGGACCAGGGCCTCGTCCTCAGCCGCCGGCCGCGCGGTCAGAATGCTGAGCTCCCGATAGACCTGCATGCTGTCGGCATTGATGACGACACCGCCAAACTCACGGGCAAGTTGAACTGCGAGCTGCGATTTCCCCGATGCCGTAGGCCCCGCGATCAAGATGGGGCGTAGCGCGTTCGTACTCATCGTGATAATCCGCTCCGGCGTGTTTCGCGATCGCTCGGGCGCAACCCTGGCAGCCAGGGTTGGCGCGTTGGCGCGGAGGGGGGAACGCTCGAACATGACATCGATGCGCGCAGGGTATGACGAACCGCGCCCGCGCCATCAGCGTGGATGGCGTTCGATCGCAATATCACCGGGAGTGCGTTCGTGACAGAAATCTTCTTGCTCGTCGCCGGTCTGGCGCTCCTGATCGTCGGCGGCGAATTACTCGTGCGTGGCTCGGTCGCGGTCGCAGAGCGTCTGGGCATGTCGCCGCTCCTGATCGGTCTCACTCTCGTCGGCTTTGGCACCTCGACGCCAGAGCTGGTCACCAGTATCGAAGCCTCGCTTGCTGGCTCACCGGGCATCGCCATCGGAAATATCGTCGGCTCTAACATCTCCAATACACTGCTCATACTGGGCGTTTCGGCATTGATCGCGCCGCTCGCTGTCAGTTCCTCAGCATTGAGGCGTGACGGGGTGGTCGTCGTGCTCGTCTCGGTGCTGTTCGTCCTTCTCGGCTACCAACATACTCTCGATCGCATCGCCGGCGTTATTTTCCTGGGCCTGCTCGTTGCCTACATCGCCTATGCTTACCGGCAGGAGCGCACGTCAACCGCCTCCACCGAAGGGCATACGTCGGCATTCGAGAAGGCCGAAGCCTACGATGAACTCCGCGACGGCAAGCGCCCGCTGCAAAGCCGGTCGTGGCAAGGACGGTTGGGCGTTGTCCTGCCGCTGTTCATTGCCCTGGCGGGCCTCGTCACGATCGTCTTCGGCGGCGGTCTACTTGTCGATGGCGCCATCAAGCTGGCCCGGACGGCCGGCATATCCGAAACGGTGATCGGCCTGACGATCGTCGCCGTGGGCACCTCACTGCCCGAACTCGTCACGTGTGTGATCGCCGCGCTGCGCCGGCACGGCGACGTTGCAATCGGCAACATTATGGGATCGAACATCTACAACATCCTCGGCATCGGGGGCGGAACCGCCCTTCTGTCTCCCACGATCATCCCGCCCGAGATGGTCAGCTTCGACAACCTCGTAATGCT
Source organism: uncultured Hyphomicrobium sp. (assembly GCA_964655725.1). Lineage (GTDB taxonomy): Bacteria > Pseudomonadota > Alphaproteobacteria > Rhizobiales > Hyphomicrobiaceae > JAGVSR01. The sequence goes on along the minus strand of CAZZPH010000021.1, from coordinate 3,407 downwards.
CGCGGCCGCCGTGCTGATGTTCGCCTTCGCATGGAGCGGATACCGTATCAGCCGCTGGGAAGGTCTCGTCCTGCTGGGGGCCTATATCGCCTACATCGTTGCAATCCTGCCCCAGTAACCGCCCCTCGATCCCGTGAAGACGGGCCAGCTGCACCCGGCCGCTGCCGCTCCGTCCTGACGAGGGTAACCAAAAGGTAACCGCGCGGATGTGAAGATGCGTCCTTCAGGCCACCATCGGGACTAGGCCCTCAGAGCCGCACTGCGCGGTCGTCCGAGGCCGCGCTCCACGAGAGGCTGGCCCTACCCCTGTAGGACGAGGACTTTCGTAATGCGCGTGATCGTGACCGGAGGCGCAGGCTTCATCGGCTCGGCCTTGTGCCGCGATCTTGTGGGCACCCGCGGCTATACGGTGGTCAATGTCGACAAGCTGACGTATGCCGCCAACCTCGCCTCACTTGAGCCGGTCGAGCATCATCCCAACTACCACTTCATTAAAGCCGATATCTGCGATCGCGCGGCGATGGATGCGATCTTCGCCGCCGTCCGTCCCGACGCTGTGATGCATCTGGCTGCCGAAAGCCACGTCGATCGCTCGATCACGGGCTCTGCCGCCTTCATCGCGACCAACATCACAGGCACGCACGTACTCCTGGAGGCCGCCCGCGGCTACTGGCAGCGCCTCACTCCCGAGGCATCAGAGCGCTTCCGCTTCCTTCACGTTTCCACCGACGAGGTCTTCGGCTCCTTGCCGCCCGGAGCCTACTTCACGGAGGAGAGCCCCTACGATCCCCGCTCTCCCTATTCCGCCAGCAAGGCCGCCTCCGACCACTTGGTCCGAGCATGGCACGAAACCTACGGCCTGCCGGTACTGATCACCAACTGTTCCAACAATTACGGGCCCTGCCAGTTCCCCGAGAAGCTGATCCCGCTCACCATCCTCAACGCCCTGGAAGAGCGTCCGCTGCCGATCTACGGTGATGGACGGCAGGTGCGCGACTGGCTGCACGTCGAGGATCACGTCACCGCTCTGACGCGCGTCCTGGAACGCGGTCACGTGGGGCAGACCTATATTATCGGCGGACGCGCACCGATGGAGAACATCGATGTCGTGGAACATATCTGCGAACTCGTGGATGCCCGCCGCCCCGCCGCACAGCCCCGCCGCCGACTCATGACGTTCGTTGCCGACCGGCCCGGTCACGACCGGCGCTACGCCATCGACCCCACGCGCATCGAAAGCGAGCTTGGCTGGCGCGCGCGAGAAACCTTCGTCAGCGGACTGGCGAAAACGGTTGATTGGTATCTGGCCAACGAGGCCTGGTGGCGCCCGATGCGCGAGGGCGTCTACCAGGGCCAACGCCTCGGTTTGATTGAAAGCGAGATCACCGCGGCCACGGAGCGGCTGCGCACGGGTACCACGGGATGACCGACGCACGCGATGTTCTGGTCATCGGACGCAATGGCCAGGTCGCCCGCGCCGTTGCAGTGGCACTTCGCTCGGCCGGCCACCGGGTCTTCTCCCTCGGCCGGGAGGAGGTGGATCTCTCCAGGCCCGGCACGATCGAACCGGCGCTCGCCGGAAAACACGCCGACCTCATCGTCAATGCGGCTGCTTATACGGCGGTCGATCGCGCCGAGGGCGAACCGGAAGCCGCCCAAGCCATCAACGCAACCAGCGCCGGGGTTCTCGCCGCATGGAGCGCGCACCACGCCATCCCGATCGTTCATTTTTCGACCGACTACGTCTTCGATGGTTCAAAGCCCGCCGCTTATTGCGAAGAGGACCCGACCTGTCCGCTCAGCGTCTATGGACGCTCAAAGCGTGATGGCGAGCAACTGGTGGCGGCCAACAATCCCCGTCATGTCATTCTGCGGACGGCCTGGGTGTTCAGCGCCGACGGACACAACTTCGTCAAAACAATGCTGCGGCTGGCCGCCGAACGATCCGAGCTGGCCGTCGTCGACGATCAGCGCGGATCACCAACCTCCGCCGAAGACTTGGGGCAGCTTGTCGCCAGCCTCGTGCCGCACCTCGCCGGCCCCGGCGCAGAGCCCGAGAAATTCGGCCTCTTTCATGCCGTCAATGCTGGAAGCACGACATGGTGCGGCTTCGCACGCGCGATCATGGAGGCAGCGGCGCGGCGCGGGGGACGCGCTGTTCCGGTTCGGGCAATCACCAGCGCGCAGTACCCCACACGTGCGCGCCGCCCGGAAAACTCGGTCCTAGCGACGGATAAGCTCGCAGCCGTGCATGGAATTAGCTTGCCGCCCTGGCAGGACGCCCTGGAGCGCTGCCTCGACCGCGCGCTCTCCTCAACCCCGGCCTGCTGAGACCGGCCGGCGCAGCGCGAGATCCAGATGTCAGTTGCGCATCCGGTCGAGTGCGCCCTGCAGAATGATGGTCGCGGCCAGTTTGTCGATCACCTCCGCGCGGCGCTTGCGCGACTGATCGGCCGCGATCAGCATACGTTCTGCCTCCGCCGTGGAAAGCCGCTCGTCCCACAACAACACCGGAAGCACCATCGCCTTGTTGAGATTGCGCGCCAGCGCCCGCGTTGCCTGGGCCCGCGGCCCCTCGCTGCCATCCAGATTGCGCGGTAGACCGAGCACCAACCCGCCGACGCCATGCTCGGCTGCCAGCGCGGCCAGAACTTTCACATCCTCTGTAAACTTCGTGCGCCGGATGGTCTGCAACGCGGATGCGACGCTGCGCGTAACATCCGAAAGCGCCAATCCCCACGTCTTGGTTCCCGCGTCAATGCCAACAAGTCGCGCGTGAGGCGGCAGCATATCGCGAAATGCCAATGCGTCCTCAGTCGTCACACCAAGTGCAGAAGCTGTTGCCTGATTCTCGATCACAGTAGCCCAGTGTTCTGCCGCCGTTTCGTGCACGCTTATAGTTCGCTTGATCAGCCAATGAAAGACAATCCCGGGCCTTGATCCGCCGACTTGATTTTGCCTGCCGAACAGAGGATGCTCATCACGCACCGGTTTGCCCGAATACCCAGTCGCCCGCACCCTGACATGGGGCGTTTCTCGTCATCGGAGGTCCCAGAACGCAGATGCTTGAGCTGATTTCGCAGTCTTTGTTCTTCGAAATCACCGCGCTCTTGGCGCTCGCTGCCACAATCGGGATGCTCGGACATCTCCTGCGCCAGCCGCTGATTGTCAGCTTCATCGCTGTCGGCATCATCGCCGGTCCGTCCGCTTTCAACATGGCTCGATCAGCCGAGCAGATTGGTGTGCTGTCCGAGCTCGGGATCGCGCTGTTGTTGTTCCTGGTTGGGTTAAAGCTCGATATCAAGCTGATCCGATCGCTTGGAACCGTGGCGCTGACGACCGGGCTCGGCCAAGTGGCATTCACGGCGGCCTTCGGCTACCTGATCTGTTTGGCGCTCGGCTACGAT
>CAZZPH010000020.1:0-18641 GCA_964655725.1 uncultured Hyphomicrobium sp. | reverse complement strand
TGCTATCGCCGCTTCGGTCACAACGAAGGCGACGAGCCGATGTTCACGCAGCCGTTGATGTACAAGAAGATCAAGTCGCATTCGTCGGTGGTAAAAATCTACACTCAGCGACTCCAGGAGGAAGGCGTCATCGCCGAGGGTGAAGCGGACGGACTGCGCAGCGCCTATCGCGCGCGGATGGAGGACGAGCTGCTCGCTGCAGAATCTTTCAAACCTAACAAGGCCGATTGGCTCGACGGCAGGTGGTCGGGACTGGAGCGGTCGGGAGACGAAGAGCGGCTGACGGGGACGGGTGTCCCACTTGAGACCTTGCGTCACATCGGCCGGCAAATGACCGCGCTGCCGCAGGATTTCCACGCGCACAAGACGATCGCGAAGCTGCTTGAGCGCCGGCGCGAGATGATCGACTCGGGGGAGGGTATCGACTGGTCGATGGCCGAGCATCTGGCCTTTGGCACGCTCGTCAAGGAAGGCTACCCTGTGCGGCTATCGGGGCAGGATAGCGAGCGAGGTACGTTCTCGCAGCGCCACTCCGTCATCATCGATCAGGAAACGGAGCGGCGCTACACACCTTTGAAGCATGTCTCCCCGGATCAGGCGCGCTTCGAGGTCATCAACTCGATGTTGTCTGAGGCCGCTGTTTTGGGCTTTGAGTACGGATACTCGCTCTCGGAGCCCAACGCTCTGGTGTTGTGGGAGGCGCAGTTCGGAGACTTTTCCAACGGTGCCCAGGTCGTATTCGATCAGTTCGTCTGTTCCGGCGAGCGCAAATGGTTGCGCATGTCTGGCCTCGTCTGCCTGCTCCCGCATGGCTTCGAGGGCCAGGGTCCCGAGCATTCGTCAGCCCGGCTCGAACGCTTTCTGCAGCTCAGCGCCGAGGACAACTGGCAGGTCGCCAACTGCTCGACGCCAGCGAACTACTTCCACATTCTACGCCGCCAGCTGCACCGCAAGTTCCGCAAACCGCTGATCCTGATGACGCCGAAATCGCTGTTGCGCCACAAGCGCGTGATCTCGCGCCTTGAGGAGATGGGGCCGCACACAACGTTCCATCGCATCCTGCCGGATGATGCCCACCGCTTGGAAAGCGAGAAAATCAAGCTGCGGCCCGATGAGACCATCAAGCGTGTCGTTCTCTGCTCGGGTAAAGTCTATTACGATCTTTATGAGGCGCGCGAGGCTGCGGGCATTGACGACGTGGTGCTGCTGCGTGTGGAGCAGCTCTATCCCTTCCCGGCGCGCGCATTGATCAGTGAGCTTGGACGCTACCCGGGTGCGGAGATCGTCTGGTGCCAGGAAGAGCCGCGCAACATGGGGGCGTGGAGCTTTATCGAATCGAATCTGGAATGGGTTATGGCGCACACCCACGCTGCGACGGGCCGGCCGCGGTATGCGGGGCGTTCTGCTGCGGCCTCGCCCGCGACCGGGCAGTTGAGCCGGCATCTCCACGAGCAGGCCCAACTTGTTGCCGACGCGCTGGGTGGGGGCAAACACTGACGCTGTAAGGGCAGAGTGGCCACGCGACAAGGTCTGCTTGAAGGTTCGGCGCGCATCTGTGAGGTGCGGTCATACAGTTGACGAGAGGGCAAGATGACGATCGAAATCAAGGTTCCCGCACTGGGTGAATCGATCACAGAAGCCACCGTCGGCCGGTGGTTCAAGAAGCCGGGTGAAACGGTGAGCGCCGACGAGCCGCTCGTCGAACTGGAAACCGACAAAGTGACGGTCGAGGTTCCATCGCCTTCGGCGGGTGTTCTCTCGAATATTGCTCAGGGCGAGGGCGCAACGGTTGCAATCGGTTCGGTACTCGGTTCTCTGCAGTCGGGAACCTCAAGTGCCCCAGGCGGCCTCAAGGCGCGTGTGGATCAGGCCGTGAAGCAGGACCCCGTTGCCTCCCCGCACCCCATCCCAAAATCTGAATCAGGTTCGAGCCGCGAAGGCGAGCCAACGGCCGCGCGAAGTGTTCCTCCCCCTTCGCCGTCGGCGCGCAAGATTCTCGCCGAGGCGGGATTGGAGCCTTCCGAAGTCGATGGTTCCGGCCGCCGCGGTCAGGTCCTCAAGCCTGATGCGATCACCGCGGCGGTGCGTGGAGCGCAAGGGACGCTGACCGATCGACCGGCACCAAGCGAAACGCGCGAAGCGGGCCCTGCTCAGATGCCTGTCCCGCTGACAGCACCGGCTGTTCCAGCTGCCGTCGTCGATCCCGCCCGGGAAGAGCGGGTGCGGATGACGCGTCTGCGCCAGACGATCGCGCGCCGGCTTAAGGACGCGCAGAATACTGCAGCCATGCTGACGACCTTCAATGACGTCGACATGGGCGCGGTCATGGCATTGCGCTCGCAGTACAAAGACCTCTTCGAGCGCCGTCACGGCGTCAAACTCGGCTTCATGGGCTTTTTCGTCAAGGCATGCATTCAGGCCTTGCGCGAAATTCCCGCGGTCAATGCCGAGATCGACGGCGAGGATATGGTCTACAAGAATTACTATCACATCGGCGTTGCCGTCGGAACCGAGCGGGGGCTTGTTGTTCCCGTTCTGAAGGATGCCGATCGGATGAGCCTGGCGGAAATCGAACTGACGATCACCGAGTTTGGACAACGCGCCCGTTCGGGCAAACTTGGGATCGAGGATATGCAGGGCGGTACGTTCACCATATCGAACGGTGGCGTCTATGGCTCCATGCTGTCCACCCCCATAATCAATGCTCCGCAATCCGGCATTCTTGGAATGCACCGCATCGAAGATCGGCCCGTCGTGCGCAACGGGGCCATTGTTGCGCGGCCTATGATGTATCTGGCGCTGAGCTATGATCACCGTATCGTCGACGGGAAGGAAGCGGTGACCTTCCTGGTCAGGGTCAAGGAGTGTCTGGAGGATCCGCAGCGCTTCATCCTGGAGCTTTGAGGAGTGCTTTGCTGTTGGCTGGTCTCAACCCCACGTCGCTGTCAGCGTCGCGAATCGATGGGACCGGGAGAACGCCTCCATCTCCTGCGGAGGTGAGGGAGCGTCAGCCTTGGCTCGACTATGCCAAAGGCATCGGCATCATTCTGGTTGTTCTAGGTCACGCCAATCAGGGCGTTGCCGGCCCCGGTATGGACGGCTGGAGCACCAATCAGGTTCTGCTCAATGGTCTGATCTATTCGTTCCATATGCCGCTTTTCTTCATGCTGGCGGGATATTCGGCGAGCCTTTCGGCGCGGAGCGACACGGATCAGTTCCTGAAGGGCCTCTTCTGGAGCCTGGTGCTGCCGTATCTCGTTTGGAGTATCATATGGATTTCACTCAAGGCGATGATGCCAGATGCGACAACGAATGCGGCCGGCTTTCACGATCTGCTTGAAATTCTCTGGGATCCGGTCGAGCACCTCTGGTTTCTCTACGCGCTGTTTTTTATCCGGACGATATGGTTCATCGTGCCCCCGTTGCCGTCCCGAATGTATGCTGCTGCGGTGGTTCTCCTGTTGGTCTGCGTGGCCATGCTCTTGCGCATCCTGTGGCCGGAGACTGCGACGGTTCCCTATTTCCTGGAGAATCTGGCGTTCTATGGGATCGGGTTCGCCGGGTTGGGGATCGTTCTGGCCGGCGCACGCACCAACAAGGTTGCGGGTGCAGTATTTATCCTAGCAGGTGTGGTGTGGTTGGGATGCGTGCTGACTTCGCCTCGTCGTCTCGATCCAGCTCTGATCGCCACCGTTGCCCTTCTGGGCAGTGCGATGGTCATCTCGCTCGCTCACTTGCTTCCAGCACCTCGCGCAGGCCTCCTCAGACTTCTTGCGCTGATCGGAGAGGCTTCCCTCGTCATCTATGTGCTGCATCTGTTTTTCACTGCGGCGACGCGGTGGCTCCTCGATCAGCCAACCGGCGAAAGTGGAGCCTCGACGGTTGTGCTCAGCACACTCGCGGGTGTGTTCTTGCCGCTGGCGATTTACATCGGTGTTGTGATGTTGAGCGCGAAGTTCGGGACACCTCTGATGAAATGGCTGGCCCTGGGCCAGACAGGGCGCTCTCACTATTTGCGCTTCGGGAAGGTAGCGGGCTCGGGCGATCCGACCCTCAAACAAACATAGGACATCGACCATGCAGCGCTATGACCTGATCGTCATCGGAACCGGACCCGGGGGCTATGTCGCTGCCATTCGCGCGTCTCAGCTCGGCATGAAGGTGGCCGTCGTCGAGAAACGCGCCGCGCATGGGGGCACATGTCTCAATGTCGGATGCATCCCCTCCAAAGCATTGCTTCATGCTTCCGAACTGTTCGAGGAAGCAAGCCATGAATTCACACACATGGGCATTGAGGTCCGCCCGAAGCTTGATCTGTCGAAGATGCTGTCGTTCAAGGACGAGGGTGTCAAAGGCAACGTCGATGGCGTGGGGTATCTTCTGCGCAAGAACAAGATCGAAGCCTACCACGGGGCCGCGCGGGTCCTGGGCGCCGGCAAGGTGGGTGTCACCTTCATCAATGGCGAGACGGCAGAGCTGGAGGCCGGCGCCATCGTCATCGCGACTGGATCGGATGTCGCCCGATTGCCCGGCATCAAGATTGACGAGAAGCGCATCGTGTCCTCGACAGGTGCGCTGGCGTTCAAGTCGGTTCCCGAACGCCTCGTCGTCATTGGTGCAGGAGTGATCGGACTGGAGCTGGGCTCGGTGTGGCGTCGCCTGGGATCGAAAGTGCTGGTTGTTGAATTCCTGGACAGGATCCTTCCTGGCATGGACGCCGACGTCGCGCGTTCCTTCCAGCGCATCCTTCAAAAGCAGGGCATGGTGTTCCGCTTGGGCTCGAAGGTGACGTCCGTGTCTCCCGAAGGCTCAGAACTTGCTGTGGCGATCGAGCCGGCGGCGGGTGGAACGGAGTCCGAATCGGTGCGCACCGATGCTGTTCTCGTCGCCGTCGGCCGCACGCCCTACACGGAGGGGCTGGGCCTTGCCGAGGCGGGGATCAAGGTGGATGGGAAGGGCCGAATCGAGGTCAATCAGCGGTTCGAGACATCTGTTGCGGGCGTCTACGCCATCGGCGACGTGATCGCCGGCCCGATGCTCGCTCACAAGGCAGAGGATGAAGGTGTCGCGGTGGCGGAGATCCTCGCAGGTCAGGCTGGCCATGTGAACTACGGCGTCATCCCCAACGTCATCTATACCGCGCCTGAAGTCGCCTCGGTCGGGCGCACGGAGGACGAGCTTAAAGAGGCCGGCATCGCCTACAATGCCGGCAAGTTCCCGTTCACCGCCAACGGCCGCGCCAAGGTCAATCGCACAACCGACGGGTTCGTCAAGGTGCTCGCGGACGCTGAGACCGATCGCGTACTGGGTGTGCACATCATCGGTCCTCATGCCGGAGAGATGATCGCAGAGGCTGCTGTTCTGATGGAGTTCGGCGGATCGGCAGAAGATCTGGCGCGCACGTGTCACGCCCATCCGACCCTGACTGAAGCCGTCAAGGAAGCGGGCCTGGCGGTGGCCAAGCGCTCCATTCACATCTGACGTTAAGGGCACAGGGTATTTGGCGGCCTTGCCTCGCCGGGCCTCACGGTCACGAGCGGGTGACGGGCGAGACGCGCGGGATCGCCGCTGCGTGTTCTGTCAGGAGTTCTTGTCCTGCATTTTTCCGAGTGCCCGCACGATGGTGGCGAGATCGGTCAGGAAGCGCTCGCGCTGCGAGGCGGGCAGGGCCGAGAGAATGCGATCGTCGACACGTTTCACCACGGGGTCCGCAGTCTTGAGGGTCCGCCAACCTTCTTCTGTCAGCTTGACGGCATAGGCCCGCGCATCCTCTTTGGTCCGACGCCGGCTCAGTAGACCTTTCCTCAGCATGCGCCGGACGATATCGGCGAGCGTCGAGCGGTCAATGCCCGTCTTGTCGACGAGATGCGTTTGGCTGAGGCCCTCGTTCTGCGACACCGTTAGAAGCACGGCATACTGCCGCGGCGTGAGATCGTCCCCGCCCATCTCAGCCTGGAAGATATCGCCCGCGCACTGGCCAGCCCGGTGGAGCTGATGGATTGGCGAGCGGTCCAAGCGGTTTGGAGAGGCCTCGCGCGCACTGGTGTCTTTTGCCATGGTTCGATGGTCGTTCTCTGCGAGATGCCGAGGGATACTGGTCTGATCTTGGGACATGGACTTTCGACCGACGGTTCCCATAAAAGATACTGTCTACGATTTGGAGAAAATACGAGTTTGTGACGCGCGTCCACAAAAAAAATTAGGGCCTCTAAACAAGTTGTCCAACAGTGTAGAGTATTGGGACACTGTTCGAGGTCAGCTTCGGAATATCCGCACCAAGATGATCTTGGCAGGTCCGCGCTCGCGCCGAGGCCTCTCACGATTAGTCTTTTGAAAGTTCATAACGTTTCAATAGTCCTATTTGGGCAATGCCAAAAACCATGGTTAGGGGCAGTATTCCAAAGACTTTGAAGGCGACCCAGGTGTCCGTCGAGAAGTTGCGCCAGACCAGCTCGTTCAGAACCCCGAGCAGGATAAAGAACAGTCCCCATCTCAAGGTGAGCTGCCGCCATCCTTCCGGAGTCAGCCGGAAAACGTCCCCGAAGAGGTGCTTGAGAAGCGCATGACCGGCGGCCAGTCCACCAAGCAGGATGGCTGCGAAAATTCCGTTCACGATTGTCGGCTTCATTTTGATGAACAATTCGTCCTGCAGCAGCAGGGTTAATCCGCCGAATACGACCACGAAGAATCCTGACACCAACGGCATGACCGCGAGCTTGCCGAACCAGATGCGGGAGAGCGCCATCGATACGATGGTTGCAACGATAAACGCGCCGGTGCCCCAGAAAATGTTGGCGCGGGCATTGACGAAAAAGAACACGAGCAGCGGGCCAAGCTCGACGAGCAGCTTGAGTAGTTGCTGCTTATCGATCTCAGGTTCGGCGCGAGGAGCGGGCGCCTGCGGGGTATCGGCCAAGCCTCGGCGGCGGTCGGGATCATTCATGTCGGCTCCTCGAAGGCGCGTTGGCGATATGCTGCTGCCGTGGCGTTCCCATCACGGTCAGCTCTTAATTCGGTTGGCCGGATTTTGAGCTCCAGCTTCTGCTCGACGAACAGCGGCATGCGCCGTGCCGGCACCTAACGAAGCGGCTGGCGCAGTGCTCGCGGCAGGCTGATGATCGACATCCTCCATGCTGATGCGATGGCGCATCATCCAGCGTGTCAGTAGCCATGCGTAAACGCCGCTCAACGGCATGATGATCGCGACCTTGAAAGCGATCCAGATATTCAGGCCCGTCATCTCGAAGCCCAGGACGTTATAGACCCGCACGTCCTCGAAGGCGAGGCGCACCACTTCGTTCAGGATCGCGGTCAACACGAAGAACCACGCGAAGCTGCGGGTGAAGATATCCCAGCCCTCTTTCGTATAGTGGAATGTCTTTTCGAACACGTACTTGAAGAAGTTGCGGTCGAGCCAAAGGCCGATGAACAGGAAAGCCGCAAACATCGCATTGAAGATCGTGACCTTGATCTGGACCCACATCGGATCGCCAGTGATCAAGGTCAGCGCGCCGAAGACAATCGTTACCGTGGATGCGATGAGCGGGAAGACCGGGGGGCGGCCGAACATGTAGAACATGACCCCAATCGCAAGCACGGTCGTGCCAATCAAAGCCCAGGTGCCGGTGTTGATATCGTACAGGGCGTTGACGATGAACATCGTCACGAGCGGACCGAATTCGCTCAGGATGTTGATCGTCTGTTCTGCGTTGAACGGAAAGAAGCGCCTTTTGCGTGCCATGGAGACTACGTGACCCTCGGTTTGTGGCCTGCGTGCGGCTGTTGGAACGGCTCGGCGAAGTGTGGCTGAAATGGCTCAAGTATCCGCGATGGCCTGTGCGAATTCCCGGGCCGAGAATGGTTGCAGATCGTCGACGCCTTCCCCCACGCCGATGGCATGGACCGGGATTTGGTATCGGGCGGCGATGGCGACAAGTATCCCACCGCGTGCCGTGCCGTCGAGTTTGGTCATGACAATGCCGCTCACCCCGGCGCGCTCGCGAAACACTTCCACCTGCTGAACGGCATTCTGTCCTGTGGTTGCATCGAGAACCAGAATGACATCATGGGGTGCGGCCGGATCGAGCTTCTTGATGACACGGGTGACTTTCTCCAGCTCCTCCATGAGAGCCTGCTTGTTCTGCAAGCGGCCCGCGGTATCGATGAGGAGGACATCCGCGGATGCCTCCCGGGCACCGCGCAGGGCTTCGTAGGCAAGCCCCGAGGCGTCCGCACCCACGCTGCTGGCGATCACGTCGGCACCTGTTCGCTCGCCCCAAATCTTAAGCTGATCGATGGCCGCAGCGCGGAACGTGTCCCCGGCCGCAATCATGACATGGCGGCCCTCGCGCCGGTAGCGGGCGGCGAGCTTGCCGATCGTGGTCGTCTTGCCGCCGCCATTGACCCCAACCACCAGGATGACATGGGGCTTCAAGTCCGGATCGATGGTGAGCGGCTGCGCGACCGGCTCCAACACCTGCTCAACTTCCGCGACCAGAATCGCGCGCACCTCATCGGCGCTGATCCCTTTTTCGAACCGGCCTTTAGAAATGCGCTGGATGATGCGTTCGGATGTTTCGATGCCAAGATCGGCCTGGATAAGCAGATCCTCCAGTTCCTCGAGTGTGGCGCCATCGAGCTTGCGTTTGGTGAAGATCCCGCCGATGCCCTCGCTCAACCGGCTGGATGTGCGCGACAGTCCCGATTTCAGTTTCTGCAGCCAACTTTTGCGGACGGGCGGCTCGGGGGTTTCAATGGTGGAAGGTTCGGCCTGCGGGGGGGCAATCAGCGCCGGATCTTCTGAGAGAGCGGGCGGCTCGTCCGTCTCATGCGCGAGGGGCTCCTGTTGGGGAGACTTGGTCTCGACGGTCGCCTCATCGGGCAAAGGCGCAGGTTTCCCGCCGAAGAGCCGTCCCAACAGGCCGCCGGTCTTTGGTCGTGCCTCACTCACGCTGTGACCTCACGGGTTTCGATTGATGGGGTGGAAAGCCTGCCGGGGCGGTTGGCACTGATGGCTTTGGCAGAAAGCCGCCAACCATTATGCTCCGTAATTCTGACATGCGTGAGAGTTCCTGGCGCAGTTTCCCCGGGTCCCATGACCTCGGCATTCTGAGGAGTGCGGCCGATCCCGCCTTTTTCCATCAGGATTTCCACGTCGCGCCCAATGTGGGCATCGAGGAAGCGGGACCTGACCAGGTCGGCCTCGGCGCGCAATTGCGCTGCGCGATCCCTGATCACGGAACCGGAAACCTGGGGCATGCGGGCAGCCGGCGTCCCTGGCCGGGCAGAATAGGGAAAGACGTGCACGAACGTGAGACCGCACTCGTGGATCGTTGCGCGTGTCGTCTCGAACATCAGGTCTGTTTCGGTTGGGAACCCGGCGATCAGATCGGCGCCAAAAGCGATGTCGGGCCTCAGGTGTCGAACACGATGGCAGAACGAGATTGCGTCAGAGCGCGTGTGGCGCCGCTTCATGCGCTTGAGAATCAGGTCGTCTCCAGATTGCATCGAGAGATGCAAATGCGGCATCAGGCGCTGCTCACTGGCCAGAGCCTCCAGCAGTGGCTCGTCAATCTCCATCTGATCGATGGATGACAGTCGTAGCCGGGGCAGACTGCGAACGTGGACGAGTATTTTCTGCACCAGGCGGCCGAGTGACATCGGGCCCGGCAGATCGAGACCGTAGGCTGTGAGATCGACGCCCGTCAGAACGATTTCGCGGTAACCGGCCTCCGTCAGATCTCGGGCGCGGGCGATAACTTCTCCGGCCGGCAGGGATCGCGAAGGACCGCGCGCGAAGGGAATGGTGCAGAACGTGCAACGATGATCGCATCCTGTCTGGATGGCGAGGAAGGCCCGCGTGCGTCCGCCCGCCGCGATATTTGCGGCACCCGTGGCGAACTGGCGAGGATCGGCGCCTCGCGACATGATGTTTCCAACGCGGACGCGTTTCGCCGGCTCGTCTCTCAGTGCGACGAATGTTGCGGGATCGAGCTTTTCGGCATTGCCGATGACCGCATCCACCTCAGGCATGCCAGCGAAGCGGTCCGGGTCGAGTTGTGCTGCGCATCCCGTCACCACGATCCGCGCATCGGGCCTTTCGCGCCGCAGGCGGCGCACCGTCTGGGCTGCTTGCCGAACCGCCTCCGATGTCACCGCGCATGTGTTGACGATCACACAATCGCCAAGTCCGGCCGCGCCCGCATGCGTGCGCGCCACGTCGGCTTCGAAAGCATTCAGCCGGCAGCCCAGGGATATCGTCGTCGGCTCAGTCATATCTGTGACATATCTGGGAGAAACTCGGACGAGTGGCTCGGGGGCGGTGATCGTTGCGTGGGGGGTGGCCCCTGGACGTCAGGGTCGGAAAGGCGCAGGACGCGTTTGCCTCACCCTGTCATGTCCGCCTCGCGCTCGGTCCACTCATCCTCGTACTCGAATTCCACTGGCCCGGTCATCAGGATGCGGTTGGCGTCGGTCCAACTGATCGAGAGATCTCCGCCGGGAAGCGTGACCGTCACGGTGCGCTCGGTCAGGCGCTTGCGCATGGCCGAGACGGCTGCCGCGCAGGCCGCCGTTCCGCAAGCGCGTGTCAGCCCTGCACCGCGCTCCCAGGTTCTGATTCGGATCGACCTTCGCGAAGTGACGTGGGCAAGCGTGATATTGGCGCGCTCGGGGAACATCGGGTGGTTCTCCAACAACGGTCCAAAGCGTGCAAGATCATAAGCACTCACATCGTCGACCCAGAAAATCGCGTGAGGGTTGCCGACGTTGACGACGGACGGAGAATGGAGAATTGGTGCATCGATCGGGCCGACTTGCAGTTCGATACCGCGCGTATCGTGGAACGGCTCGGACAGCGGGATCTCGTTCCACGCGAACCGCGGTTCGCCCATGTCCACGGTGATGGATGTGATACCCTCGACTGCCGTGTCGATGATGCCAGCGCGCGTTTCGAAGCGCAGGTTCGCGCGACCCGTTCGCTGGTGCTCCAGCCATGCGATACAGCGCATACCGTTGCCGCAGGCAGAGCTTTCCGAGCCATCCGTGTTGAAAATTGTCACGAAAGCGTCGGTCCTTGAACTGCGCGCCGGATTGAGGACCATGAGCTGATCGAAGTGGGATCGGGGACGGGATGCCATTTCTCTGGCCATCCCGGGTGTAATGGTCCAGCGCTGCGCCCGCACGTCCAGAACGACGATCTCGTTGCCGAGGCCGTTCATCTTGGCGAATTTCAATGCAGGTTGGGCGCTCATCGCGCGATATATGGCGAACAGCGCCGCAAAATACAAACGCGGCATCGCCGCGCCTGCTGCCAAGGGCGCGCCTCATGTCAGCGTGTGATATTCGCTTGCAGGGCCGGCCCGGTCGCAGCCCAGCGGCTGGGGCTGGGTTGTCCAGGGCGGGGGCCGAGCCCATCTTGAGGCGGACTGCAGGCTGCCACCGAAGGGGCCTACCACAGGAGGTTGTTGTTGATGCGACATAAATTCTTGCTGGCCGCAGCGTTGACGTGCGTCCTTGCGACGTCCGCGAATGCCGCTCAGACGAAAGCTCCCGCCGTTTCCGAGCCCACCAGGATTGCAACCGAAATTGTCGCCAAAGGCCTGTCCAATCCCTGGGGTCTGCAGTTTCTCCCTGACGGGCGTACGCTGGTGAGCGAGCGGGCCGGCCGGCTGCGGATCATTACTCAGGATGGCAAGCTCGGGACGCCCATTATCGGTATGCCGGACGTGGTGGCGTCCGGGCAGGGCGGGTTGCTCGATGTCGCGCTTGCGCCCGATCATGCGACAAGCGGCGAGATCTTCTTTTCGTATTCTGAGGCTCGAGAGGGTGGCGGCAACGGGACGGCCCTTGCTCGCGCAAAGCTCGTACTTGACGAAAAGGGCACGGGAAAGCTCGCCGGCTTGCGTGTCATCTTCAGGCAGGAGCCGGCCTTCAGTACGACTTTCCATTTCGGCTCGCGGATCGTGTTTGCAGGTGATGGGACCTTGTTCCTGACGACGGGCGACCGTTACGCTGGCAAGAACGAGGCACAGAATCCCAAGAATCATATCGGCAAAGTTGTCCGGATCACACTCGACGGAGATCCCGCACCCGGTGCGCCCTTCGGCGAAGGATGGGACCCCAAGGTGTGGTCGATCGGCCATCGCAACATCCAAGGGGCCGCTCTCGATCCTGCAACGGGTGCCCTGTGGACCGTCGAACACGGGGCGCGAGGTGGCGACGAACTCAATCGGCCCGAGGCAGGCCGCAACTATGGCTGGCCCGTCATCACGTATGGGCGTGATTACAGCTTCCTGAAGATTGGCGAAGGCACGCACAAGGACGGCATGGAGCAGCCGGTCTATTATTGGGATCCATCGATCGCCACGTCAGGTTTGACGATCTATACGGGCGACATGTTCCCCGCATGGAAAGGCAGCTTTCTCGTCGGCGGCCTTGCCGGAAGTCAACTGGCGCGTCTCGTCATGAAGGACGGCGCGGTCGTGGCCGAAGAGAAGCTTCTGACCGGGCTCGATGAGCGCATCCGCGATGTGCGCCAAGGGCCTGACGGCGCGGTTTATGTTCTGACGGACGACGGGCGCGACGGCAAGCTGGTCCGGTTGACGCCGAAGCCGTGAACGGCTGGTGTCTCAATACGGCCGGCCCGCTCCGCCCGTTGGGTTCGGATCGGGCTCCTTGGCCGGCGGGGGCGCGTCGACGGGCACCACTTGCACGGACTCGTTCCGTTCGATCCGGCAGTCGCCATTCTTGTCGAGCAGCTTGAAGGCAGGATTGGGTTTGCCTGTCAGCTCCTCGAGCGTCACCCGGCCGTCGTTGTTCATGTCGAAGAATGACACATCGGCGACCTCGAACAGACGGTCGGTTTGCGACAGCCGCTTGAACTCGGTGGCGTCAAGCGAGCCGTTGCCATCGCCGTCGGCATCGCGAAACAGCCCCGTGACGTAGGTCTGCCATTCCTGGCACGTGACGACTCCATCCTTGTCGAAGTCCCAGGTCTGTGCGGCGGCGATGAACGTCCTTTCCAGCAAGGAGCTGGAGGCGAAGGGCGAACTGTTGCCGGTGAGGGAGGGCAGCGAGCTGCATCCGGCGAGGAGAACGCCAGTCACGACGGCTGCGGCCGCCGCACCCGCGCAAACCCCTCTCTGGGTGTGACACCCCCCACTGGTCATCATCGTTCTCCCGCCCCGCTTCTTTCAGGATCGTTAGCTACTCCGTCGGGCAACAGAAGGGCAATTGCGGCGGGGCCGATCAATAAGGGACAAAACCGGTTTTCCGCCGGGAAAGCGGCTGAACGGGGGTCTCGATCGCAAAAAAGCGCCGAATTTAAGGGTCAGGTTGACAGGGCGGGCCTGTTCGACCATGGTCCGGCCTGAAATCCGGCCCTGAGATCAGAGCCGCCGACCGGCCAATGAGCGTTCCGAAATGCTCAAGGGGCCGGAGGTCAACATCCGACAGCGCGTTGCGCTCTCGGGTGTATTCGTCGTTTTGCACGTCGCCGTTTCGTAGAAGGACGTCAATGTTCCAAAGTCTCTCCGACAGGCTGTCCGGTGTCCTCGACAAGCTCAAAGGTCGCGGCGCATTGACGGACAGCGACGTGGCGGAAGCCATGCGCGAGGTGCGCCGTGCGCTTTTGGAGGCCGACGTTGCGCTCGACGTGGTGCGCGAGTTCACCGAGGCCGTCAAGGCGCGGGCCATCGGTCAGGAGGTGGTGAAGTCCATCTCACCCGGCCAGATGGTCGTCAAGATTGTCCACGACGAGTTGGTGCGTGTCCTGGGCTCGGATGCAGAGCCCATCGATCTGCGGGCAAGCCCGCCTGTCGCCATTTTGATGGTTGGCCTCCAAGGCTCGGGTAAGACGACGACATCGGCCAAGATCGGCTATCGCCTCACCAACCGGGATCGCAAGAAGGTCCTGATGGCGTCCCTCGATACACGCCGTCCGGCCGCGCAGGAGCAGTTGCGCGTTCTCGGCGAGCAGACGGGTGTGACCACGCTGCCGATCGTCGCCGGACAGACACCGCTGCAGATCGCGCGGCGCGCCGAGGAGGCGGCCCGGCTGGGCGGCTATGACGTCGTTATTCTCGATACCGCAGGCCGCATCACGCTCGACGAGGAGCTGATGGACGAGGTCGCGCAGGTGAAGGCTGCGACCAACCCGCACGAAGTTCTGCTCGTCGTCGACAGCTTGACCGGCCAGGACGCGGTCAATACGGCCAAGGCGTTCAACGACAGGCTTGGCATCACGGGCACGGTGCTGACACGCGCAGACGGTGATGGACGCGGCGGTGCTGCCCTTTCGATGCGCGCGGTGACGGGCCAGCCGATCAAGCTCCTGGGCGTCGGCGAGAAGTGGGATCAGCTCGAAGAGTTCGATCCCAAGCGTATCGCCGGCCGCATCCTGGGAATGGGCGACATCGTCGGCCTCGTGGAGAAGGCCGCCCAGTCGATCGATACGCAGAAGGCCGCCGAAATCGCGCAGAAGATGAAGCGCGGCGCGTTCGATCTGGAGGACTTGTCGGAACAGTTGCGCCAGATGGAGCGTCTGGGCGGCGCCGGCGGCCTCATGAGCATGATGCCGGGCATGGGCAAGATCAAATCTCAAATCAACGAGGCGGGTCTCGACCGGAACGTCAAGCATCAGCGCGCAATCATCTCCTCGATGACGCCGAAAGAGCGCCGCAACCCCAAGGTTCTCGACGCCAAGCGAAAGCGGCGCATTGCGGCGGGCTCGGGCACGAAGGTGGAAGAGATCAACCGGCTGCTCAAGATGCATCGCCAGATGGCGGACATGATGAAAACCATGGGCCGCAATCCGGGCATGATGGCGAAGATGGCCGGCGCCATGGGCTTTGGCCCATCGGCCGGGGCGGCGCCAAGTGAAGCGGAAATGGCGCGCATGAAGGACGAACTGGCCCGCCTCGATCCCAAGGCTCTCGAACAGTTGCCCGCCGAGTTGAAGGAGGCCCTGCCCAAGGGACTGCCAGGCCTTGGTGGTCAATCGCTCTCCAAATCGCCGCTGCCCAAAGGCCTACCGGGTCTGGGCGGTGGTGCGCTGCCCGGCTTGCCGGGGAGGAAGAAGTAACGCTGCGCGCCTTTCGGCGTGGAGCCTGCAATCACGACAACATCGAACCCGAACACATGATCTGAGGAAAGGAACGACAATGGCAACGAAAATCCGGCTCGCCCGCGGCGGCGCCAAGAAGCGGCCGTACTATTACATCGTGGTGGCGAATGCGACCTCGCCGCGTGACGGGCGCTACATCGAGCAGATCGGCACTTTCAATCCGATGCTGGCCAAGGACAATCCTGACCGCGTGAAGCTCAACACGGAGCGCGCGGGCCATTGGCTGAAGGTGGGCGCGCAGCCGACCGACCGCGTCGCTCGATTCCTCGATGCGGCCGGCCTGATGAAGCGCACGCCGGTCAAGAGCGTCCAGAAGGCAGCGCCGAAGAAGAAGGCCCAGGAGCGCGCGGCTGCCGCCGCTGAAAAGGCCGCTAAGGCCGCCGAGGAGCAGGCCGCCGGCTAAGGGGACTGACGGGGCGTGTCTTTAACGCTTCGCAGCACCGATATCGCCGATATCAAGGCGTAGATGAGGGCGGAGCACGCATCGCCGTGCCCCGCTCTTTTTTGCGCCTGTGCCAGGGCATGGCATTGATGACATCTGTGTTTCCATGTCAGGATTTTTCTGATCGTCGTACTTTCTTGTTCCTGTTCGATGCCTTCTTGGTCGCCGGTTTGGCCCCGATGGATGGGGGCAGGTCATCGGGAGCCGCTGCGCGGTCGGCGGCAGCGAGTCGGAAGCCTGGATATACGAACGCGCTCTTGAGAAGCGTCGCGTCCGCTTCCGAGACACCCTCGCCTTTCAGGGTTTTGTACCAGGAGGCTGAGACGATCTTCTCCATCTCATCGATGATGGCAGCTGCCTCGTCGCGCGTGAGGGCGAATCGCAGGCACTGCGAGAGCAGGTTCAGTGCATTCGCCCAACGGCCGTAATCCCCGCAAGCCATGGCAAGATCGCGCCGATCCGCGCTTACGGGCGTGGCTGGCGTCAGGTCATAAGCGGGCGAGAGCTTCCAGTCTCTGTCCTGGGCAAGGATGGCGTGATTGCGGGGGTGATCGTCGATGTTGGAGACGAGGGCGTTGAACGTCATCCGCCGAAAGAGCTCGTGCGCGTTCGCCTTGGGATCGGACGCGGCACGCCGCAGCTCTTCTGCCAAGAGAACATAGGACCACCGTCCGCGCGAGAGCGCGTTGTCATCGGTGCGCAGCAGGGTGATGGCGCTCGCCATGCGCGCGCGCGTGTAGCCCTTTTTGACCTTCTCGCGATCGAAGCGCTTCACCATCAGCACGTCACGGTCTCCGACCGTCACGAGCTTGCTTTCAGCGGTGGTGATCCCGCAGGCGCGGGCGAGCGTGAGCATAGCCCGTTCGACGCGGGCATTGTTCCAACGGTCGGTCGGTCGATTGAACTTGGCGAGCCAGAGTGCGCCGTTGTCTTCGACGACAGCCTTTGGCCTCATGCCGCCCATGGAAGTTGCAAGAAGCATGAGCTTTTCGAGCTGCTCGGCGTCGTGACCGGCCGCCGTGCCATTCTCGATGATGAGGTCGGCCGCTTCCTGCAGCTTCGCAAGATCGAGAGTGCGGTTGAATTTCCGCTTGGGTGCGGGCGGCTCCTTACCGAGACCGAAGCCCAAGGCCCCTGCCCTGTCGTCTGGGGATTCGAGCAGATAGGTCATCTCGTCGGATTCGGCGCGCGCGTAGTGGCGGTCGATGATGAGACGTCCCCAATAGTCGGGGCTGGAATCGCGCAGCGCACCGAAGACGCCATTGAGCGCCGTCGTCTCATAGACCTTGTCGGAGAGCACCAGCTGCACGGGATCGAACGGCAAGGGGTCTGGGCGCGCCAAGTAGGACTTGCCGTAGACGAAGCGCCCCAGCGGCGTGCCATTGCGATCGGTCGTGAGCTCGAATTTTCCGGCAGTCACGGCCTCAAGCTCGCCCGGCAGCCAGATAGAAACGAAGCACTGGGACGCGCGCTTAGAAGTCATTGTCGAGCGTCTCCTTGGCGCGGGCGCGTTTGCGCTCACGGCCCAGGGCGAGGGCAAGGCCTTCTTTGTCCTCGGCGGGGTCGGCAATGGGGGCCATCTGGTCGATGAGCCCGAGGGCCCAGAGCATGGCCAGATAGACGGCAATCGCGGTCGATGGCTTGCCGCGTTCGGCGTCGGCGACGGTGTAGCGCCCGACCCCAATCTTGTCGGCCAACTCCTGCGCGCTCAGCCCACGACGGAGCCTTGCCGTGCGCAGGTTCGCGCCAAGCGTCTTCAGAGCGGTCTCCACGGGATAAGGCGGAGCAGATGTGAGCGCCGTGCGGGCTACCATGTTGTCTTGAGCCATCATTAAACTGGTTTATGTGGTCTTGAAGCATCATATCAAGATTGGGCCCTAATATCAACTATGATGCCTTGAAGCATCTTTAACACCGTTAATGTCGTCTTAAAGCATCAATTTGTGAGAGTAGAGTCGGTCCTGTTGCGGCATCTCGGTTTTTTGGTTCGTTGCCTGAGGTGCCGCCGCGAGAAGAGGTTCGGCCCTAAAGAGAACCGCCATCTCTCAACGCTGTCTCACGGCCATCGGAAAAACGCCGGCGGTCCGCGCCCCCTCTCCGACGATAGAATATATTGCTATTCGAGAAATTCTTGCTACTGTCTCCGCATGGATGGCTTGAAGCGCATTCTCGACCGGCTGGGATTGAAGCAGACGGAGTTGGCCCGCCTTTTGGGCGTCAGCGCCCGTACCGTCAGTCTGTGGGCGACGGGTGAGGTGGCGCTACCTGGCCCTGCGGCCGCCTACCTGCGGCTTCTGCAGACCGCCGGGCCCGAACTGCGCGCCCGCGAACTGTCCCGCCTGGACGGGCGCGAGAAGGGCTTCGACGAGGGCATCTACAGCCTCGGCTACGCAGGCCGCGGCGGAACGGCGGATGAGTCCGGAGACGCGCTCGCAGTCCTGCGCGGCGGGCGCATCATGGGCTCGGACCGCCATGGCGGTGTGTTCGAGGGCAGCTATCGCTATGATGCCGCGACCGGGACCAACCATTTCCACGTCCGGATGCGGGTTCCCCCGGACGGAGAACTCGTGACCGGCTATGAGGGCGGCGCAGACGGTGCGGTGGTGGACGTGGTGGCGGTGCTTCACCGCGCGGCCCCCGTCGCGTCGGCAACGATCGACATCGCCGGACAGCCGGTGGATTTGAAGCTCACGTATCTGGGGCCCCTGCCAACTTGACGGGTCGCCGTCTGGAGCAAACAAGGTCGACCATGAACACATCAGACCGGCGGGTGCTCCTGGGGGAAATCGGCCGTGCGCATGGCATTCGCGGCGAGCTATCGCTGCGCTCCTTCACCGCCGATCCCGTCGCGATTGCCGCTTACGGGCCACTGTGTGACGAGACGGGCGAGCGGACATTCGAGATCGCATCGCTGCGCGTGACACCAAAAGGTCTGCTGGCCCGTATCAAGGGTATCGAAGATCGCAGCGCTGCGGAGCGGCTGTGCCGGACGAGGCTGTATGTGCCGCGCAGCCGGTTGCCGGAACCTGACGACGGCACATATTACTATGAGGACCTCGCAGGCCTGACGGTGTT